>QHXE01000871.1:0-2919 GCA_003222835.1 Acidobacteriota bacterium
AAGTTGAGAGTTTAAGCAAGAACGCGTTCGTAAAACTGAATGTACTTGGGGATTATCAAATCGGTGCTATAGCGTGATGTGGCCGAGGCCCGGGCGCGGCGGCCCATTTCCCGGCGCAGCTTTTCATCCATCAGCAGTCGCGCGGCGTCGTCGGCCATCTTATCGACATCGCCAACGGCGCTCAAAAATCCGGTGGCGCCGTCATCGACAACTTCCGGGACTCCGCCGACGCGCGTCGCAATCACAGGAACCTGCACGGCCATTGCTTCAAGCGCCGCGAGTCCGAACGACTCTTGTTCTGAAGGCAACAGCAAGATATCCGACGCGCACAGGTAATCGACTATGCGTGGCTGTTTGCCGACAAAAATGCAACTGTCGGCGACGCCGAGGCAACGCGCGCGATGGATTGCGTTCGTCCGCTCGCTGCCATCACCTACCATTACCAAACGTGCCTTGGTTTTCTTCAGCACGCGCGCAAGAATTTCGATGCAATCAACCGGCCGCTTGACCGGACGGAAATTCGAGACGTAATCTATTTTCGGCTTGTATTCATCGGGACAAACAAAGTTCGGAATCACTTCGATGCGATCGAACTGAAAGTGTTCGATGGTCGCTTGTTTCAAGTAATTCGAAATCGCCGTGACGCCATCCGATTGCTCCAGGGCATATCGAGTTATCGGCAGGTAAGATCGGTCCGCGCCCACGAGAGTAATGTCGGTTCCGTGCAATGTCGTAATCACGGGCAAACGCTGATGAGCTTTGATTGATTCGCGCGCCAGGATCGCACTGATTGAATGCGGAATCGCGTAATGCACGTGCAGCAAATCCAGGTTCTCGGTCTCGGCCACGGTCGCCATCTTCGTGGCGAGCGCCAGCGTGTATGGCTGATGCTCGAACAGCGGATAAGACATCATCTCGACTTCATGAAACCGCACGAGTTCGTTCAGCTCAGTCAGGCGAGTCGGCAGCGCCGAAGAAATGAAATGAACCGTGTGGCCGCGCGCCGCGAGTTCTTTTCCTAATTCAGAACCGACGATGCCGCTGCCACCGTAGGTTGGATAGACTGTGATGCCGATGTTCATGAATCCGCTGAGCAGTATGCAGCGAGCAGTGAGCAGTAGGCAACAAGCAGGCGAATACGAGGTTCGGATCAATTTAGCATCGATTGCGCGTCAAACAAGAGAGGCGGGACGACCCTCGCAATCGCCCGCCTCTTCTCACTTTGGCTCACCTTCTGAGGAAGGGGGCAAGTGAGGCCCGCGAGTATATGCCTAGTAGGTCTTTGCTGCAAGAGTTTTCGCAGTCGATGTAAACGCGAGCCAAGCATTGGTTTCGCAGAGCAACGCATGAATCGTCCCTTCCGCGACCGCTATCAGTGCAACCACGAATTAGCAGAAGCGAACGTCGCCGGTTTATAATGCCAGCGAAGTCTTAATGAGGAAACATCGCGGGCTCGGTCCATTGGGACCGAGTCAGCCCAAAAAAAACAATGCCAAAGATCAGCGACATTCAGGAAACTCCGAATCCGAACGCCGTAAAATTCATTCTGCGCGAGCCCGTCTCGAACGGCGTCGCCCGACAGTTCGCTTCTCCCGATCAGGCGCAATCCGATCCACTGTCGAAATCGTTGTTTGACGTTGGCAGCGTCGTCTCGGTCTTTTACATGGACAACATGATTACGGTCGAGAAAGAAGACGCGGCCGATTGGGACGAGCTGCTGCCGGCGCTGGCGGCGCCAATCCGCGCCGCTGGTTCAGCTTCGTCACCGAACGGAGTATCTGCCGTAGGCGGCGCCATCGCGGCGGTGACCAGCGACGATCCGCGACTCCTGCGCATTAATGAAATTCTCGACGAAAAAGTCCGGCCTTATCTGATGGGCGATGGTGGCTATCTGGAAATTCTCGATCTCAAGGATCACACTCTAAAAATTCGTTATCAGGGCGCGTGCGGCAGTTGTCCCAGCTCGCTTACCGGCACATTGATGGCCATCGAGGGAATGTTGAAGCAGGAAGTCGATCCTGAACTCGAAGTCATAGCCGTCTAAGCAATGTCCGATAAGCTTTAGCTTGTCGTCAGCCAAACTGAAGTTTATCGGACACTTTTTCGCATTCCCGGAACTATTCGCCAATTCACGCGTTTTGAAAGCCAAGTAGTCCATCCAGTGTCCGGAGGTTTAGAATCATGCGCCAATCCTTTTTCTGCGTCGCAGCTCTCTGCCTGCTAATCTCGCTTACTTATACTGCCTACGCCCAAACAGGTCCCGGCGCACAGGCCTCCGAGCCGAAGAACATCGCCCCGGTCAATAGCAACACTACTAAGAGCGAGCCGAAGGAGGATGCCGAAGCCGCAAGAATTATTAGGGAGCGCCGCGCAAACGCTCAGTCGCTCCTGATATCGCTCGCCTCCGATGCGGGCAGTTTCAAGGATCAAAGACTACGCGCGCGGACGCTGGCGCGAGTTGCCGACGCACTCTGGGAGACCGACCCTGAACGAGGCCGCACGCTATTTCGCAGAGCATGGGACGCCGCTGAAACTGCTGATAAGGAAAGTCAGCAGCGATTGCAGGAAGAGATTCAACAACAAAAGGCTAAGACCGGCGGGAACGCTGCCGTTAGCGGACCGCCAGACTTGCGCGGCGAAGTGCTGCGATTGGCCGCGCGACGCGACCGTGCTCTCGGTGAAGAGTTTCTCGGAAAGCTCAAGAGTGAGAAGCAGCAGGAATCAATTGAAGCCGCCGACAAACTCAAATCCAATCCATTGAATGCCTCCGAGACACAGGGTCAAAGGTTAAACCTCGCGCGGCAACTCCTGGACACCGACGTTGAGCGCGCGCTGCAGTTCGCCGATCCGGCTTTGGGAAGCGTTACGATGGACGCGCTTGATTTTCTTTCTTACTTGCGAGAGCGAGATGCAGCCGCA
>QHXE01000871.1:3086-5145 GCA_003222835.1 Acidobacteriota bacterium
GCCGTAGAGATACTCCTGCGACCGATGGCTCCTCCCGGGCAAGATCAAAACGCGCCGGCAATTGACGCTAAGTATCTGATGCTCAAACGGCTGTTGCCCCTCTTTGAGCAATACGCTCCGAAGGAAGCGACTGACGCGGTGCGCGCAGAGATTGAAGCGCTCGCTACCGGTCTGCCCGAAAATTTGCGTCAGCGGGACGACGATTCCATGCGCTTGGGTATACGCCCGCCGCAATCAAGCGAAGATCGAGAGAAGGCGCTCCTTGATCGAATCGATCGCGCCAAGACGTCCGCGGAGCGAGATCAGCTCTATATTCAATTAGCGCGGCTATACACCGAGTCTGGCGACCCGCGCGCTCGAGATTACGTCGCCAAGATCGAGGATACCGACCTGCGCAATCAGGTGCGCGCTTACATCGACGGCATCATGATGCTGCGAGCTGTCGATAAGAAGGAGATCGACCGGGTTTTAGAGTTGGTGCGAAACGGAGAACTGACGCACGCCCAAAAGGCCTGGGCATTGACTCAAGCTGCAAAGTTAATAGGCAAGACCGATCAAGAGAAAGCACTGATGCTGCTTGATGACGCAACCACCGAGGCTCGCCGTATTGACGCCTCAGACGCCGATCGGCCGCGCGCCTTGATCGCCGTGGCGAGCGCTTATCTGATTATCGATCGCCCAAAAGCCTGGGATGCGCTATTCGATGCCGCTAAGGGCGCGAATTCCGCGGAGACCTTTACCGGCGAAGACGGTGTGATAAGGGTAAGCCTGGTTACTAAAGGCTCGTCTTCGATTCGAAGTTCTTCAACACGCGACTTTGACATTGCGCCTATCTTCGGTGACTTAGCGCATGATGATTACAGCCGCGCCGTGGAGTTGGCGCGGCTCTTTGAGCGTGAAGCGCCGCGGGCCGGCGCCACGATCGCGATTGCGCGAGCGGTTTTGGAAGAAAAGAAGAAGTAATTGTCAGTGGTCAGTTGTCAGTGGTTTGTCGTTGCCGCCCGTGTTGGTGGGAACAACTGACAACCAACAATGGACAACTGGCAATTGATTAGGAATAAATATTCATCGGCCGCGTGAGTAGCGCGATTGGATCGTCAACGTTCAGGGCCTCGCGCACATAGAACGGTTCGCCCGCCGCAACTCCGATCAAAGAACCGTAATACCGCAAGCGCCACTCGATCTGTTGCAGAAATCCTTTTTCGGCGATGCGCGTCGTTGGCTCTTTCGATTCAGCGCTATAGAACTGCGAGGCATGCGCGCGAATTGCATTCATCTTTCCCTCGACAAAATCCGACACATCAACAATGAACGACGGGACGACTAAACGCGAATAGACCGGGTGCGCGATACTGGGCATTTTCACCACTTCAAGTCCAGCCGATTCATCGTATCGTTTCATCGTGGCCAGCCGCCCGGCCTCGCGCACAATGCGGCAAGTCGCTGCATGATCAGGATGCGGATCGTCCCAGTGGGAAGTGAACAGCACCTTGGGACGATGCGCCCGCAGCACGCGCACCATCGCGGAGCGGGCCTCGTCAGTTACCGAGACATTCCCGTCCGGTAACTCGAGGTTTAGCCGCGCATCCAATCCCATCACGCGCGCCGCATCAAGCGATTCTTTGATAACCGAGCGATTTCAACTTTAGCAACGTGCCCGCCATCGTCAGTTCAGCATCGTCAGGATGCGAGAAGACCGCGAGCACGTCGAGCTGAGTTCCTTCCGTCACGTTTTGATTTCTAAGTTTACCGCTGAACACCCGCTGGCTGAATTTGAATTATTCCATCGCCTAAGATGAATGTGAGTGTGGCGCCGCCACTGCCGGCACGCGCTCGCAACGAACGCGGCGCGATACTGTTGCGTTCGCGCGGCTCGAGGTTTGGAAAGCTATTTTTGACCTCGCCGTTGCGCAACACTTCCGCGTTGAGATCGCCGCTGAAACCCGGCGCGAGTTCCACCTTGAGATCGCCGCTGGCGAGGCGTATTTCAGCGCCGAGTCCGTGCCAGCTACGTGTCGGAATATTAATGTTGACCTTGCCACTTTGAATCGTAGCAGCG
>QHXE01000596.1 GCA_003222835.1 Acidobacteriota bacterium
ACGTCGTTTCAAGAAACTCTCAGGAAACCTTTCGCTTTCGCTGCGCCGCCGGTTTTGACTTGACCAGCGTGAGGGCGGCTTTCTTCTTCGCCGCCGGTTCGGCTTTGACCATAGGCTTGCGTTGGGAAGCCTGTAAGCTCTTCTTTAGCGCGGTCATGATGTCCAGCCGTGGAACCTCTTCCACCTTCTCGAACTCGGTGACCTTCTTGCCTTTGATCTTCGATTCGATCAACTTCCGCAAAGCTTCGTGATAGTGATCGACCGTGTCGATGTCTGAGAAAGAGGTGATCATCTGCTCGACCAGGCTGGTGGCCAGACTCAGTTCTTTCTTATCGATCTTCTGCGCGCCGTCGAGTTCGGGAACGGCTTCGATGGCGCGAACCTCGGCCGGATAACGTAGTTTCTGAAGAACGATCCCGTTCTCGTGCGGAAAGATGGCGACCAGGTCTTCGCGATCGCGCAGCACAACTTTGCCGAGGCCAATCTTGCCGGTGTCTTGCAGCACTTGCCGCAGGAGGGCGTAGGGCTTCTCGGCTACGGGGCCATCGGGGCCCAGGTAATAAGGTGAATCAAAGAATGTCGGCGGAATCTCAGAAGCTTCGACGAAGCCAAGAATGTCGACCGCTTTAGTGGTTTTGATTTTGACCTTGGCGATCTCTTCAGGCTCGATGAGCGCGTAACGATCTGGTTCGTATTGATAGCCCTTGGTAATTTGCTCGTTGGTGACAATCTGGCCGCACTTTTTGCAGCGCTTGTCGTAGCCAATAGGACCAAAGTCATCGCGGTGCAATTGATTGAACTGGACTCGCTCCGATGCTTCGATGGCGTTATACACGCGGATCGGAATCGCAACCAGCAGGAAACGTATGTGGCCTTTCCAAATAGATCGCATCGGGGTTCCTCCCTTGGAGCGCCGACATCTTGTCGGCGGTTCGCGGGCATCCTGCCCGCTCTTACCCGCTCACTACCGCCGCGGATGACTTCCTAGACACAAACGCGGGCATCGCGCCCGCATTTCACCGAGCCAATGGAGCGGCTCGTCCTCCCGATCAAGGCGAGGGGATGGAATTATCGGACAGTTGGCCCATCAAGTCAAAACATTTATTTCGAGGCGCTTCCAGCTCTCTCCTGGTCATTCCATTGACCGGGGTTACAAAGAGCCCTTATTCTTGCGGTTCAGAATCGATCGGCTTATCCAACACGCATGCGCGAATGTCCACGTTGTGAACGCTGCTACGAAGACGACGCCGTCGTCTGTCCCAACGATCAATCAAAGACCAAGCACACTCTGCCCGGCACGACACTGCTGAACGGCCGTTATCGTTTGGAGAAGCGTTTGGGGCGCGGCGCGATGGGCCAAGTGTATCTGGCGCGCGATGAGAATCTGGTGACGCGTCGCGTGGCGGTGAAAACGATCCGGCCCGACGTGCTCTCTGATGAAGATTTGCAGGAAGGAGAAGCGATCGCCCGCTTCGAGCGTGAGGCGCGCACAGCCGCTTCGATTCAACATCACAACGTTATTGCCGTGACCGACTTTGGCAAGAGTGAAGAAGGCGTCTTCTTTCTGGTGATGGAATACGTCGAGGGGGAGTCGCTTTATCAGCTCCTGCGACGCGAAGGCACAGTCACAGTGCAGCGCGCGCTCTCGCTCTTGCGACAAGTCAGCGCCGGCGTTGAAGCCGCGCATGATGAGGGCATTCTGCATCGCGATCTGAAGCCGGCAAACATTTTTATCGTGCAGAAGAAGAAGAAAGACGGCTCGATCTCTGGCGATGACGTAGTGAAGGTCGGAGATTTCGGCTTGGCGAAGATTATCAGCCAGAGTCTTTCGGGATTAACCTCCGGCAGCGGTCCTGCCTCGCGTGGAATTCTTGGCACCCCCGAATACATGGCGCCGGAGCAGATGCACGCGGGAGCCGCGCTCGATGCTCGTGCGGACATCTATGCGCTGGGCGCGATTGCTTATCACATGTTGGGTGGCCGGCCCCCGTTTACCGGCGACATCATGCAAATCTTTGCGCAAAAACTCACGCAGGAAGCTCCGTTGCTGAGCACCTTGCGCTCCGATATTCCAGGACCGGTTGAAGACGCTGTGATGGACGCGCTAAAGAAAGAGGCTGAGGGGCGGCCTGAGACAGTGTCGAAATGGTTCGCCGAGTTTGACAAAGCTGCGAGTGGCGCATCGGTAGTCGAGGAGGAAGAAGGCGAGTCGCGTCTGGTAGTGATGGCGCCGGCCGGGATGCACGCGGGAGCCGCGCTCGATGCTCGTGCGGACATCTATGCGCTGGGCGCGATTGCTTATCACATGTTGGGTGGCCGGCCCCCGTTTACCGGCGACATCATGCAAATCTTTGCGCAAAAACTCACGCAGGAAGCTCCGTTGCTGAGCACCTTGCGCTCCGATATTCCAGGACCGGTTGAAGACGCTGTGATGGACGCGCTAAAGAAAGAGGCTGAGGGGCGGCCTGAGACAGTGTCGAAATGGTTCGCCGAGTTTGACAAAGCTGCGAGTGGCGCATCGGTAGTCGAGGAGGAAGAAGGCGAGTCGCGTCTGGTAGTGATGGCGCCGGCCGGGGCGGAAGTTTATGTGGACGACGAACGTCACGGCAGCATCGGCCGGTCAGGGCGCGTCATCTTGACGTCAATTCCACCAGGCAAGCACGTGTTACGGGTTGCGCACGGCGGCGGCGAAGATGACGAGCGAGTCATCGAAATCCGTCCCGATGCTGAAGAGCAGATTATTCAAGCCCAATTCAAATCAACGCCCTCCAGCGGTTTGTCGCCTTCGCAAGGTGGAAGTCTCGGCAGTGTTTCAGGCGTGGCCTTGAGCGCGCCCGCTATCGTCGCCTGTACCAGGTGCGCTTCAAGATTTGCCGCCGGCGCAAAATTCTGCGGGCGTTGTGGCAATACTACGTTTGAAGCTGTTACGACTGAAAGCATAGTTAATCGCCAGCCAGCGCCGTCACCCAGCTTGAATCAACCGAGCCTCACTGGCGCGACTGGCGCGCCAAACAAAATCCGTTGCACTCGTTGCGGAATAGAGCAGCCCGCGGGCACGAAATTCTGCGGACGGTGCGGCGCATCGCTGGGGGGATCCCAGATCGCCTGGACAGCGCCGCGACCAGTCGAGGTTGTTTGCCCTGGCTGTCGAGTCAGTTATCCCGCGGGCACGAAATTCTGCGGGCGATGCGGTCGGACTTTATAGGCTTAATGACATGAACTAATCTTCTGCCTTGAGTGTCGTTTACCTTCTCGTATAGACTTGCCTGCGAATTCGAACCGTGAGATGAGATTCGCTCCGGTATCGATAGTTGCATTATCAGTAACTAACGAGGCCCCTAAACATGAAGCGCTGCCCGCAATGCAATCGCACTTATGATGACGACGCCCTGAGTTTTTGTCTCGATGATGGTTCGCCGCTAGTAAGCACCAGCGCTCCTTCGTCCTTCGACCCGAGCGCGACCGTACAATATCCGCAGTCGCGTGAAACGTCGCCACCTCCGACGATCGCTTATCCCGGCCCGACGCCGTCACTGACACCGCCCCCGCCCCCCCCGCCGGCCTGGTCGCCGATGCCAATGGCGCAACCGCAGAGGCGGAGTGCCTGGCCGTGGATCCTCGGAATTGGCGCCGTCCTGGTATTTTTGGGAATAGGGCTGGTGATTCTGGTATTCGCAATCGCCAGTATGACCAGCGACAACAGCAACAACCGCAATTCGAACAACGCAAATTCGCGAGTGGCGAATCGAAATACCAACGCGAACACGAATACGAACAAGAATTCGAATAGCGAGAATACCAATGACAATACGAGTAATCGTTCGACACTAGCCACGTTCACTGACGATTTTTCCACTCAGACTTGGGGCGCGGGCGCGTCGCAGTACGGCAAGACCTGGTATCAGGACGAGGAGTATCACATGCACGCCACCAAAGGCGGCTTCCTCGTGATGTATGGTCCGGACAATAAGGATTACCGCGACGAAAACGCGACGGTGCGGGTCGGCTTGCGCAGTGTCAATAGTGATTCACCCGAGACCGGCTATGGGTTGACGGTTCATGGAGAGAAGAAGGATGGGAAGCTCGAAGATTACGGTTTCCTGATTATTAACGGAACCAATCCAAAGTACGCAGTCGTCTTGCATCGAGGCGGTAAAGAATCCAAAGTCATCGATTGGACGTCTTCCAGCACGATTCGCACCGGCACTTCTCCGAATCAGATCGAAGTCAGGATCCGCGATCTCAAGATGGACCTCTACATCAATGGGCAATTCATTACCTCGGTCACCGATGAAGCAAACTACCGGCGTGGACGGGTGGGACTGTACACGAGTGACGTGGGCGAAGTAGCCTTCGACGATTTAGAAATCAGTAAATGATGCCCCGGCGATGCGCGTTACCCTACGAATCCTGGCCGGCCCCTACACCGGGCGGGAGTTTGTCTTCGACCAGCATGACACTTTTCTGATTGGCCGCAGCGAGAGCGCGCATCTTTATCTTCCCGATGATCGTTTCTTTTCCCGCCATCATTGCCTGCTCGAGATTGCCCCACCGCGCTGCTTTCTGCGCGACCTGGGTTCGACTAACGGCACCTTCGTAAACGGCCAGAAAGTCTCGGAAGCTTTCCTGCACAGCGGCGACCGGATTCAGGGCGGACAGACTGTGCTCGAAGTCGAAGTTCAATCCGATAGGGCGGCAACTACCGCGCCGCTTGAGATGCCGACACTCACCGGGCCTACGTTGCTGTTCGTGGAATGCGCGAATTGCGGGCGGCGCGAGCAGACTGAAGGGTCCGCCGTGAACGAGCCGATGACTTTTCTGTGCGAAGACTGCCGCGAAGAATTAAGGCGCCAGCCGCAACCCGTTCCGGGCTATACGACGGTCAGAGTTCTGGGACGCGGCGGTATGGGTTGCGTCATCTTGGCGCGAGAAGAAACGACTGGGAACGCAGTCGCCATCAAAACGCTCTTGCCGGAGATCGCGGTTACAGATCAATCATTGCGCCGCTTCATGCGCGAGATTGAAGTCGCCAAAGCGCTCGACCATCCGAACATCGTTCGCTTTATCTCGAGCGGAACGAACCACGGCGCCGTCTACCTGGTGACCGAGTACGTAGAAGGTTCCGACGCGGCGCGGTTGGCCGATGCGCAGGGAGGCCGCTTGCCTTATGCCCACGCGATCAATATTGTCGCGCAATCGCTCGCCGCGCTCGCTTACGCTCACGAAAAAGGCTACATCCATCGCGACATCAAAGAGTCGAATATCCTCGTCAAGGGCAGCGCACCTGATTTCACTGCTAAATTGACTGACTTCGGTCTGGCGAAGAGTTTCACCCAGTCAGGCATGAGCGGCATCACCATGGCTGGCGACATGGCAGGCACGTTTGCTTACATGCCGCCGGAGCAAATCAAAGACTTTCGTAACGTGCGTCCCACTTCGGATATCTATGCGATCGGAATGACGGCCTACAGTCTGCTTGCGGGCGACACGGCGCTGGACATCGGTCCGAAACAAGACATGGCCGGAACGGTCAAAGCCATCTTTGAGAATCCGATCATCCCGCTGCGACAACGCGCTCCCGAAGTGCCGGTGCGTGTGGCCGAAGTGATTGAGCGAGCACTCGCCAAAGATCCGGCGCACCGTTGGCAATCCGCGGCTGCCATGCGCACGGCGCTAATGCATTCGGCGTGAAAATGACAGGATTAACAAGATTAATTCAACGCCGTTTATGTCAACCGGTCCTGTCAATCATGTAAATCCTGTCAAGCTTTCTTTCTTTGTTCGAAAAGATCCTAATTACGAGCAACTCCAACGCAACCTTGCTCCTCGCCGGGACATCATTTAAGATTGCCGAACGACGCCGCGTCGTGAATTAGATCGATGGGCTCCCTGGCTTTGGGGTTTTATTTCCTGTGAGGTTTCTAAGTGAAGAATAAATTCTCGCTGGCGCTGATGGCGCTGATCATTCTGGCTCTCTCTCTTCCGGCTTTTGTTCTGGCTCAACAGAAGCGCGATCAATCGAATAGTTCGGCTGGAGTCGGAAGCACTTCCAAGTCCGGAGCTCCAGCTTCAGCGCCGATTCGGCGTCCTCGCACGCACAACCCGGGCAACGCCGTGGCGGCCGTCGAACAGGATTTTAACGAGGCCCTGAGCGTGATCCAGGCGCACTACATCGAAGGCAACAAGCTCGACCTCAACAATGTCTATAAGTCTTCAATCATCGGTGCGCTGCGGACGCTCGATCCGCATTCAAGCTATTTCGATAAGGAAGAATTCGACGAGTTGAAGACCGATCAGCGCAGCGAATACTTTGGCATCGGCGCGTCCATACAGAACTACGCCATCGGCGAGGCCGTTGAAACGTATGTCGCCGCGACGTTCGAGAATGCGCCGGCGTCCCGCGCAGGATTGCGCTTTGGCGATCGCATCGACGAGGTTGACGGACTGTCGATGCATGGCAAGTCTTCCGCCGAAGTGCGCGACAAGATTCGCGGACCGCGCGACAGTCACGTGAAACTGACGATTACTCACGCCTCGACCGGCAAGACCGATCAGGTGGAAATTGTGCGCGCCGCCGTGCCCCAGCCTTCAGTGCCGGACGCTTACATGATTCGTCCCGGCATCGGCTACATCGACATGACTCGAGGGTTTAACTATGACACCTGGGATGGACTGCAAGAGGCGCTCGAGTTCCTGCACAAACGCAACATGACCTCGCTGGTGCTCGACCTGCGGAACAATCCGGGCGGGTTTCTTGAGCAGGCAATACGTGTAGCAGACACCTTTCTCCCGGCGGGCCAGTTAATCCTGACACAAAAAGGCCGCAACGGCTTGAATGATCGCGAATACAAATCGCGGAACACCCAGCCAGATCGGACCCCGCTGGTGATTCTGGTCAACGATTACACTGCGTCCGCCTCCGAGATTGTGGCCGGCGCCATGCAGGATCATGACCGTGCGCTGATCGTTGGACAGACGAGCTTTGGCAAAGGGCTCGTGCAAAGCATTATCCCGCTGGAGGGTGGCGCGGGTTTGACCCTGACTTCGGCCAAATACTACACGCCTTCCGGCCGTTTGATTCAGCGCGACTACTCCGACGGCGGCTTCTACAACTACATCTATCGCGGCGGCACGCTCCGAGACAACAAAGACAATAAGCCGGGAGGCCCGGCCAAGTTTACCGACACCGGCCGGCCCGTGTATGGCGGAGGTGGCATCACACCGGACGAAGCGGTGAAGCCACTGCTGCTTACCCAGACGCAGGTGCGCCTGCGCGATCCAATCTTTTTCTTCTCGCGCGATGTGGCGAACGAACGCATCCCAGGCTTGGAGAAATACAAAGTCGATCGCGCTATCGAGTTTGGACACGACCTCGAGGCGAATGATTTTCCGATGACCGATGCGGTATTCCAGGCGTTCAAAGCTTATCTGTCGAAGGACGCAAACTGGAAAATCTTTCTGCCGCAACTCGATCGAAATATTGAGTTCGTAGAGACGCAGATCAGATATCAACTGGCCCAGGCCGCTTACGGCACCGTCAGCGCCGTACAGGTGCTGACCAGAGAAGACCCGCAGGTCGCAAAAGCAATTGAAGTCGAACCGCGCGCTCGTGACCTCGCGATGGCCGCCATGCGCTCACGCATGCAGCAGCCTTAATTCCCGCTTAAGAAATTCCCATCGGCAACGTTTAGAGGCGGGCCTTGTCCCGCCTCTTTTACTTGGGTACGCACGCATCCTGCGTGCTTTAGAAGCAGCAGGCAGAATGCCTGCGCACCAATTGTTGCGAGGATAAAACAAAGTCTTGCGGCTAAAACTCAATCAGTGTTATGCTTTAGTGCATGGCAAAGAAGTCTGGAGTGAATACGTCTGAGTTGGGTGATGCGGTGAGCCGTCGACGCGAAGAACAAGGAATGAGTCTGCGTGACGTCGCTGAAGAAACCGGAGTGTCCGCCTCGACGTTATCGCGGATCGAAAACGGCACGGGCAAACCTGACGCCGACAACATCGCGCGCCTGGCGGCGTGGCTCGATATGCCCATCGAGCGCGTAATGCATCCGGGGTCTCGCAGCGCCGCGGATCCGAAGCCCGTCGTGTATTATCCGCATGAGTCGACCCCCGAAATTGTCGAAGCACATTTGCGGGCCGATCGACATTTGACACCCGAAACGGCGAAAGCTTTGTCCGAACTATTTCGAGTTGCGTACACGCAATTCAGTCAGACCTCGACCAAGAAGAGAGCGTAGCTCGGAGTTAGCTCCATGTCTCTGTGACCGAATTACAGTGGGACTCACCACCGAGGCTAAGAGATCGGACAGAGGGGCACAGAGATGTTCACGCTATAATCATTATGTGAAGAATCTGCTTTTGCCTCCCACAGAGAAACGAAAACAGTTTGAATTGCGCGCGCTGGCGCTGCGCGATTTCGCGGAACTGAAAGAAGGCGAGCCGCTCGATCCGTTTGCGCTCGCACATTTCGCCAAACTTTTGGTTGTCGATTTCGATCAAGTCGCAGGGCTGTCGCCGGAATCGCGCGCACACTTGTTGGGCGATGCGGTGGACGAGTGGTCAGGCGGCGCCTGCTCGCGGCCACTGCCGAATGGCTGGCGGTTGGTAATTTTGAATCCCGCGCACGGCGCGCAGAGAAATCGCGCCACATTGATGGAAGAGATCGCGCACGTTTTTCTCGGACACAAGCCGAACCGTCTCGCCGTCATTAGCAGGAACCCGACTGTGAGGGAGGGTGCAACAAGTCGCGAAACCCTCGCCCGCGAATATAACCACGCCGATGAAGAAGCAGCTTACGCAGTCGGCGCCGCCGCCCTGGTACCTTACGCGGCGCTAAGAAGCCTGGTCTTTCAGCGTCGCCAGTCGCAGGACATTGCTCGCCGTTTTCGCGTAAGCCGGCAACTGGCCGAGTATCGCATCAAAGTTACGCACTTATGGGCGGATTATAAAGGCCTTTCGGGGACGCGCACTGAGCACGTATAATGAATCTGTAGATCGACGAATGCCCGAAGCAATTCAAACACCAGCAGCAGGTTTGTCGGTAGTCGATAAGCTGCGCATGCTGCTCGACATCACCAAGACGATCAGTCGATCGCTGGACACGGACGAAGTGCTCAACCTCATCATGGACACGCTTGATTCGCTGATCCCTTACGATGCGGCCGGCATCTATCTGGTGAAATGTTCGCGGCCGTTGGCCGAACGGGAAGGCCCGCCCGACGAGAGCTGCGTCTTTCACACCGAATCCGTGCGCGGTTACGACATCGCCGATTTGCAGGAGTTGCGTCTGAAGATGGGCGAGGGCCTGATCGGTCACGTGGCGTTGAACGGCAAGCCGTACATCGCGCGTGATGTGCGCAACGATCCGCGTTACATCAATGCTCGAGCCCGCACCCGTTCCGAGATGGTCGCGCCCATCATTTCCAATGAAGAAGTGATCGGCGTGTTCGATCTGGAAAGCGATGAATTGGACGCTTACTCCGACGGCGATTTGGAAGTGCTGATGTTGCTCGCTTCACAGGTCGCGATCATCATCGACAAAGTAATGCTGCACGAGCAGTTGATCGAGAAGCAGCGGCTGGAAACGCAACTCGAGGTCGCCCGCCAGGTTCAGCTTCAACTATTGCCGCCGCGCGATCCACAACTCGAAGGTTTCGACATCAGCGCGTACAACTTTCCCACCGAAGAGGTTTCGGGCGATTACTACGATTGGGTGCGCATCTATGACGATCAGATTGGCGTGGTGATAGCCGACGTGGCCGGCAAAGGCGTGCCGGCGGCATTGCTCATGGCGTTTCTGCGCGCCAGTTTGCGAGCGGCTTCGCACATCGGCTATGCGCCGCACATCTCAATGTCCAAGGTCAATTATCTGCTGTGGGAATCGATCGAACGGAACCAATTCGTGACTGCGTTCTATGGGATTCTTGATGCGACCAATCGCACGCTGGCATACTCGAACGCCGGGCACAATCCGCCGCTGCTGATTGATGCGGACGGGAAGACGCGTTTTGAAGAACGTGGCGGCGTACCCTTGGGAATGTTTCGCGATTCGCGCTACTACGAGTATTTCGCGACGATCGAGCCAGGCCAAATGCTAGTGCTTTACACCGACGGCGTCACGGAAGCAATGAATCCCTCCGGTGAAGAATACGGGGGCCAGCGCCTGGTGGCCGCTGCTTTGCAAGGCCGCCACTTGAGCGCGCGCGAGTTGATCGACTTCATTCATCGCGACGTGATCGATTGGACCGACGGACGCGGCGCACACGATGATGTGACCTTCTTTATTGTGAAGGCGCTTTGATGAGTTAGGTCAAGGACAGAATTCTCGTAAATGAAATTGCAAAATGCAAAATTTGACTGTCTGTGGTAGCAAAGTGCGCCTGCTTGGGTAATTTGCATTTTGCAGCAATTTTCAATTTGCAATCTCAGACGAAAATCCTAATGAACTTACCCTCAGAACACAATCAGGAAACATCAACATCTGCGCCATCTCCCCTGAATCTCGCCAAGGTCTTGCAGCAGATGCTGGAAGTTTCCGACAAGGTAAGCGATCTGATCTTTTCCCCTGGCCGTCCGCCGCAGGTTGAATTAGTGGGCAAACTTCAACCCGTTCAAATCGCCGGCATCGAGAAGCTTTCGCCCGCTCAAACTTTTGGCATCGCCAAGATCATGATCGCCGACAACGCGAGCGCGACTGAGAGTCTGGACAAATTTGGCTCAGCCGATCTTTCGTTCAGTCTTCCCGGCCTGTGCCGCTTTCGCGTTAACGTTTTCAAACAGCGCGGCACTCATGCGATCGTCATGCGCGTAATTCCGGGACGGTCACCGCGCTTTGAAGACTTCAATTTACCAAAACAATTACGCGAGATTGTCGAGCTAAAAAACGGCGTTGTCCTGGTTACCGGACCGACCGGCAGCGGCAAGAGTTCGACGCTGGCGGCGATCATCGATTTAATAAATGAAACGAAGTTCTATCACATCGTTACCATCGAAGATCCGATCGAATTCCTGCACACGCATAAGAATTCAACCATTCATCAACGCGAATTGCATTCAGACACGCCGAACTTCGCGCTGGCTCTGCGGGCCGCGCTGCGACAGGCGCCGAAGGTGATCCTGGTCGGCGAGATGCGCGATCGTGAGACGATGGAAGTGGCGCTGGAAGCCGCCGAGACGGGCCATCTGGTGCTCTCGACGCTGCATACAATTGATGCGCCCAAATCGGTCGAACGGATAATCGGCGTCTTTCCCAAGAACGAAGAGCAAATAATTCGCACCCGGCTGGCGCAATCGTTTCGTTACATCGTCTCGCAGCGACTGTTGCCTCGCGCGGATGGTAGCGGCCGCGTGGCTGCCATAGAGATTCTTAAAGCAACGTCACGCACGAAGGAATACATCGAACGCGGCGAGTCGGAAGGGAAATCTTTGCAGGACGCGATGGAGCAGGGCGAAGTTGAAGGCATGCAAACCTTCGATGGCCAAATCGAAAAACTCATCCGCTCAGGCGTCGTAAGCAAGGAAGACGGTCTGGCGTACTCTTCGAATCAGGGTAATCTGCTGCTGCGCTTGGGTGAGTATGGTGGTGGCGCGCCCAAGCAGTCTCCAAAGCCCGCGGCCGATTCGCTGTTGAATATGATCGAACGATAGACAATTAGTTCATCCAAGGCGCGTAGCGGCGAAATGTTTATAGGAGAGAGCTGAACGTTTAGGAGACAAGTTCCACGGGAGCGAAATCGATATTTATTTCGCCCATAAGAGCCTGCGAAAGCAAACGAACGTGACCCAATCTATAAACATCACATACCTCCGGGACTTCTTGGAAAAGTCAGTTCGCGTATTCGTAATTCTTTGCTTGGCGCTTTTCGCCAACGGCGCGACCTTCAGTTCTGCCAGTTCACAGTTAGACGAGGGTCTGCATTTAGAACTTCCCGCCAATGGTAATCTGCGAATCGAAAATCTGCGCGGCGGTGTGATTGCTCAACTCTGGAATGAAGACTATGTTTCGGTTTCAGCGATTTTTGACAGTGGAAAGCAGAGTCGATCGCCGGCCGTAGTGCAACGAACTGATAGTTTGCTGTCGGTGAGAGCTGCGCGCGGTCCGGTGAACTCGCCGCGCATAAATGTAGAATTGCATGTTCCAGCGCGCGCGCACGTGGCGATCATCACAGGTGAAAGTTCCGTCGCAGTGCGTGGATTGCCCGCGGCACTTCTCGTCCAGACCATCTCCGGAGAGATAAGAGTTGAGCTTCCCGCCACTCCCGGGGCCAGTCTGATAGCAGAGTCAAGAACGGGAACAGTTTCGTCGTCGCTTTCTTCCGCGGTGGTTAATCAGACCAGCCGGCCGCAATTGCAGGCGCGGCTCGGCAACGGCAGCAAGGGCGTCAGGCTTTACTCGCAGGCAGGGAATATTACGCTCGCAAACGCAGCGGCGGAATCTTTAGGCATCGCTACGACTGCTTTGGGTTCTTCTTCAGCTCCGACTGTGAGGCACGAGACACTCGAGCCCGGCGCCGTGCCGACGCCCAAGCAAAAGCCCGAGCTAACCGGCCCGCCGAAAAATTCATCAGGCGCGGGAACGCCGGCTCCAGTTTCCAATGAACCGGAAGAAATTTCGGAAGGCGACGTCATTCGCGTCGACACCGAACTCGTGAGTGTCAATGTCAGTGTGATAGACCGGGGCACCAACCGCGCCGTCAACGATCTGGCCAAGGAAGACTTTCGGCTGTCCGAAGACAACGCTCCCCAGCAGATTGCGCATTTTGATTCTGTCTCTGCTCCTTTTAATCTGGTGTTGCTGATCGATCTGTCTGGCTCCACTACTAGGGTGGTCGAGTTAATTAAATCGGCGGCGCTGCATTTTGTTGAGGCCGCGCGTCCATTCGATCGCATCGGGGTTATTACTTTTGCCGGCAGCCAGGTCGTCGTTTCGCCGCTGACCACGGATCACAACACCTTGCGCCAGCGCATTAGCGCGATTGAAAAACCAGAAGGCAGCACGAAGCTTTATGATTCGCTCACTTTCGCGATGGACGAAGTCTTCCGCGAAGCGAAAGACTCGCGGCGCAATGCGATCGTCGTCATGAGTGATGGGCTGGACAGTGTGCTGCCAAACGTGACGGGCGAAGGTTCCAAACTCTCCTACGACGAATTGGTCAAACGGGCAAAAGAATTCGATGGCGTGATTTACTCGATTTGGGTTGACACGCAAAGCTACGAACCGCTGAGTCCATTGGATATTCAGCAGGAGACATTCGACCTCGCGCACGACCGCATGAGAGATCTTGCAGACCACGGCGGTGGCGTCTTTTATGAATGCGAAGAGTTAAAGGATCTGGCTGGCGCATATGACCGCGTCGTCGCCGACCTCGGCACGGTTTACACGCTCTCTTATCGTCCGACCAACAAAGTCCGCGATGGCTCCTGGCGCACCGTCCGCGTTAACGTCATTCGCGCCAATGCCGTCGCGCGCGGCAAGCGGGGATACTACGCCAAGTGATCGCTCATGGGTCACATCGATCCCAAAAGTCATATGTGTCGTCTGCTAATGAGCGTAATTCTGCTCGCGGCCACCGGTCTATTGCTCACGGCGCACGGCCAATCATCCGATGCAACCGAAACGCTTCGTATTGACACCGATCTGGTTAATCTCAATGTGAGCATTTTCAATCTTCGCGCTTCCCAAACAAACGGTCTCCTGCAGCAAAAAGATTTTGCCATCTTCGAAAACGGAGCGCTCCAGGAGATTTCGTTCTTTGCCTCGAACGAGGCGCCTTTCGATCTCGTTTTGCTGTTGGATCTATCTGGTTCAACCGCCGACAAGATTGGCTTGATTCGCAAATCGTCAAAGCGTTTCATTGACGCAGTGCGTCCTGTCGATCGAGTTGCAATCGTGACCTTCACCGCGGATGTCGAAGTTGTATCGACTTTAACTTCGGATCGCGAGGCTTTAAGCAAAAGCATCGATAAGATCGAGAAACCACAGGGCGGCACGAACTTCTGGGACGCGCTGCGGTTCGTTCTGGAACACGTGCTGGGGACGTCGCGCGCAGAAAAACGGCGCAGCGCTGTGGTCGTGATGACCGACGGCGTCGACAATGCTCTGCCCGAGGTGATTGGCGACGGATCGTCCACCACTTTTGAACAGTTGATGGAGATCATGCGACGCTTCGAAACCATCGTGTTGCCGATCTATCTGGATACCGAGAAGGAGGCTAACCCGCACAGCACGCCGAAGAGTGCCTACGCGATGGCGCGGCAGCAACTCGCGATGTTAGCTGCGGAAAGCGGCAATGAGGTTTATCAAGCGCGGAAGGTGAAAGATCTGGAAGGTATCTACCCGCGCGTCGTACACGACCTGAGCATGGTTTATAGTATCGGCTATCGTCCTACGAATTCCGCGCGCGATGGTTCTTGGCGTGCCGTCACCGTGCAGTTGATTGGACACTCGGAGTTGTCAGTGCGAGCTAGGCACGGCTATTATGCGAGTAAGCAGTGAGCATTTTCGTTTGACATTTTTATTTGCCATTTCAAACGCGTGACGTTAGCTCCGTAGAAGCATAGGGAATGATGAAGGAGAAGACTTGATGCGAAAATCAATGAAAAATGAAAATTGTAAAACGACAAATGGAAAATGGTTCTTACTCATATGCGCACTCTTCCTGGCTTCGTGTACGTCATCCTCCGAAGGCCTAGGCGTCTATCCAAAGGCGGTCGGCGCTTCTGATGAAGGCTTCACAATCCAGTCGTTGCGGACCATTGCTACTGCAGAAGTCCAATTGAAAGCTACTCACGGCTCTTATGGAGATTTTGACGCCCTCACTCAGGCTGGATTTCTGGATATTCGATTTGCCAGCCAGACACCGAACTTGAAAGGTTACCGGTATACGATCAGGGCGTCGGATTCCGACTTTGTCG
>QHXE01000872.1 GCA_003222835.1 Acidobacteriota bacterium
TCCCAGATGCCGCGGCCTCGTGCAATTGCCCGACGGAGAGCGCCATCTAGATCCAGCCTTGGATATATGTACACGTTTTTTGCCAAGAAACAGGCGGATGCCGTGCGCCGGCAGGCGCAGAATGTCAGGCCACCACAATGAGCGAGTTGCGGTTCACTCAGGAACAGATTGTGACTGCGCTGCGGCGCGCCGAGTCTGGAGTGCCAGTGCCGGAGATCTGCCGACAGGTCGGTTGCAGCGAAGCGATCTTCTGTGTTTGGGCGATGCTGATCGGAAATGGGCTGTTGGTAGACTTAGTACTACATCGGTCGCCTATTGGTGCTAATGCCCGCCGCAGGTTTAGACTGTGGATTCCACGCTGATCGGCCGCTGCAGGCAACAGCCTTTAAAGGCAGCGATATCGAGAACCGCAGAACCGCATTCACCCCCTACGCGCTCACCGGGACCGAGTGTAGGGGCGCCCGTAAATTGCCCAGACGCGGCGGGTCAAAATTGCACACTCGTTAGCGACGTGCAAGACCGCCGAGTCAGCATGGCGATGGGCTTCAGGAGCGCGTCTACAAGCCGATCATCCAAGCGCGGCTCGAGGCGTTTCCGCTGCTGATCGCGCAGCGGCTGTTCGAGGAACTGCGCAGCGCGGGCTATCCCGGCGGGTACACCCAGCTCAAGGAGTGCCCACGTGGACTGGGCACCGACTGGTGGATTACCTGCGAAGGGTCAACCCTGTGATCGGCCCGGACGCGACCGGTGGCGTCTGCAGCGGGGAACCCTCAGATCAGACCGAGGACTTGGCATGAGCGTACGCGCGGATGAGATGCGGTGGCAGGAAGAACGCATTCGCGCCAAGAAGACTTCCCGGGGCTGCACGAGCGCGCGTGAATTTCGCGTGATTCGACAATACAGGTTCGTGCGCGGGAGATTTGCGGGAATCTCTCCTGCACGTCGATGCACTTTCAGGCACTCATAATGCCGGGGTCGAGGGTTCGAGTCCCTCCCTTTCCACCAATCGAATCAGCGTGATACCGACGGACGCCAAATCTGCCTGTTCGCCGTAAGCGCATGGTAAGCGCAGAAAGTCGATCCCCTGCTGATTTTGATCGGGAAATCCAGGTGTTTTCGACTGTGCTTATAAGCGCAAACCAAAATGCTCCTGAGGTCTTGAGGCCATCTTAGTAGTCGAGTAACAGCCAGCTGCCGAAACGCCTTCCCACCTCAAGCGCATGCTGAGTCCAAGAACTGGCTTTTCGTTAAGTTTTGCGACGGCTTCGCGTCGCTGATCGGGCGCAAGGTGTGCATAGCGCAGGGACATGCCGACGGAGCTGTGACCCAGAAGGTCGCGCACCGTGTTCAGAGGAACGCCGTGCTGCACCAAGCGTGAAGCAAAGTGATGGCGCAGGTCGTGCCAGCGGAAGTTGGTGATCCTGGCTCGCTTGAGGACTTTTCCCCACGCCGTTTGAAATCCGGTGGCGACATCAAAGACACGCGCTCCGGTTCCGGACTGCTCGCGCCAGCGCCGCAGCACGCTCACGGCTTCGTCATTGAGCGGCACATGCCGGGTCTGGCGATTCTTGGCATTCCGGCCCTCGACGGTGAGAAGCCGGCGGTTGAAGTCCACGGAACCCCAGCGCAACTTGACCACCTCGCCGCGCCGCAGTCCCGTATTCATAGAGAGCAGTACGGCCGGCGTCAGGTGATCGCCAAAGTGCGTGAGCGGAGGCAGCACCGGCTCGTGCCGTGTTTGCCGCCGGTTATTGCCACATGTACGACGATTCTGCATTTCAAAATCGCGCTCCATCAGGGCATTCTGCAACCGCGATTCTTCGGCCTGATCCAGAAAGCGCACCTTGCCTCTGCGATCAACGCGCGGCTTATCGACGCGCCGCACAGGATTTTCGGTCAGCTCGCCCGCTTTCACTGCGCGTCTGAGTACGCTCGAGAGCGTGAAGAGATCGCGCAAGACAGTTGAGGGACTGCGGCCCTCATTTAGACGCCGCGCCTTCCACGCCTCAACGCGTTCAACCGTAATGGCGGTGAGCGGTTCCGGGTACCAGGTTCTGAAGTGCCGATACAGCTTCTGGAGCGTGTCGGCCGCGGTGCGCGAACGGGTAGCATTGACCCACGTCGTATACGTGTCGGCGATGAACATCCCA
>QHXE01000873.1 GCA_003222835.1 Acidobacteriota bacterium
GCTTTACCACTGCCTTCGCAACCACTTTGACGCCGCAGCAGTTTGTTGACGCGTTGTTCGCTAACGCGGGCGTGACTCCTTCGGCAACCGAGCGCAATGCGGCCATTAACGAGTTTGGTTCATCAACGAACACCGGCGACATTGCCGCCAGAGCCAGAGCACTGCGAAGAGTGGCTGAGAACGCAACCCTGGTCACGAATGAATTCAACCGCGCGTTCGTCTTAATGCAATATCTTGGTTACCTGCGCCGCGATCCAAACAGCGGTCAGGATACGGATTACACCGGCTACGATTTCTGGCTGACGAAATTGAATCAATTCAACGGCAACTTCGTTAACGCCGAGATGGTCAAAGCGTTCATTACGTCATCCGAATACCGACAACGCTTCGGGCCGTGAAGATCTTCCAGTGAATACCGGCAAAGAGTCTTGGTGCACTGAGAAATCCGCGAAGCGCTCGTAGAGTTCGAGCCGATTGTCACGCCACCAGTTTCATGCGCCGTAGCAGATCCAGGTAGCGCGGATCGGCATGCAGGCTATCGAAGATTGGGTCCACTTGAACCAGCGCCAGGTCGGCTTCGTGTTGTTGGAAGGCCCTCTGCAACCAGTTGAATGCCTGGTCCTTGTCCTCGAGGCCGGCGTACACCATGGCCACTCCTAATGGCGCCTTTGAAATCATCTTAATGTGCGCGATGACTTCCAAGGCCTGATCCCTCTGGCCCGCAGCGGCGCGCGTATATCCCAACCAGGCTTCCGGCGATCGATCATTGGTGTCGAGGCTGATGGCCTGCTGCAGCTCGGCGATGGCCTCCGGGTACATACGCTTCTGCGCGTAGCATTCGCCCAAACGCCAATGCGCGACCCTGAAGCTCGAATCCATCTCGAGCACCTTTCGGTATTGCCCGATCGCTTCGTCAAATCGCCGTGAGAGGTAAAGGACGTGTCCGGCATCGGTGCTGATGATCAGCGAGAGCGGATCGAGTTCCTGTGCTCGCCTAATCTCAGCGATAGCCTCATCAAGACGGCCTATCGCCGCCAGGTTATAAGCATGCCAATGATGCGCGGTTGAGTAGCTTGGATTCAGCGCGATAGCGCGCCCAAACTCGGCCTCGGCGCCCGACCAATTCCATTCGACAGCTCCTTCATAATATGCCAGCGAGGTGTGAGCTTCCGCCAAAGTATCGTCAAGTTCCAAGGCCTTAAGAGCGGCACTCTTTGCAGAGTCGGCCGGCGTTCCCGGAATGGCGCCACCCGCCAAATAGCAGTCAGCCAAGCCGGCATAAGGCTGAGCGTAATTCGGATCTAAACGAGTTGCTTGCTGAAAGTAATAGACGGCTTTCAGCATTCCTTCACTGGTTCGCTTGCTCCAAAAATAGCGGCCCTTCAGGTATGACTGGTAGGCCTCGTTGTTTCGGGTGCCGAGCTTTGCCAACAGATTCTTCTCATCAATACTCAAGTTTGAAGCAATCGCTTGCGCCACCTGGCTTGAAATTGAATCCTCCAACACAAAGGACTCCGTGTCCTTTTCATCGAAGCTGGCCGTCCACAATGCAGCACCGTCTTTCGCATTCACGAGCTGCGCTGTAACCCTAATCCTGTCTCCGGAGCGTTGCATTCGGCAATCGAGCACGGCGTCCACGTTCAGCTCGCGTCCGATGGCGCCAGCGTTACGATCCCCGGTCACGTACTTTTGGATCGCGCTGGTAGGCCGAATACCGATCTGCCGGACGTAGCCCAGTCTGGTTATGAGAGCATCAGCAATGCCCAGACCGAGGTACTCATCGTCGCCGTTTGCGCCGAGAGGCTTAAAAGGAAGTACGGCGATTGATTTTATAGGTACGGCCGCGGACTGCCTTGCCTCGGTCGAGGCGCGAAAACGAATCGCTACAATCGCCGTGACCGCCAGC
>QHXE01000597.1 GCA_003222835.1 Acidobacteriota bacterium
TAATTGTGATGACAGCCTATGGATCGATTGATGAAGCCGTGCAAGCGATGAAAGACGGCGCGCATGATTTTCTTCAGAAGCCGGTCGATTCGAATCACCTGCTGCTGCTCGTCGAGCGCGCGCTCGAGCAATCGCGCCTGCGGACCGAGAATCTTCTGTTGCGCGAAGAGTGGTCAAAGCGTTACGGTTTTCCGCGCATCATTGGCGAGTCGGAAGCTATCAAGCGCGCCGTGGCTGAAACGCAGCGCGTCGCGCAGACTGAGGCAACGGTGCTCTTGTTGGGAGAATCGGGAACCGGCAAAGAGCTTTTTGCGCGCGCCGTTCATCATCTTTCGAACCGGCGGGACAAACCCTTTGTGGCGATTAACTGCGCTGCTATCCCTGAAACCTTGATCGAAAACGAGTTGTTCGGGCACGAACGCGGGGCGTTTACCGGAGCGGGTGAACGGCGGCTGGGCAAATTTGAGCTGGCGTCAGGCGGCACGGTGTTTCTCGATGAAATCGGCGAACTGCCATTGGCGGTTCAGGGAAAACTGTTGCGCGCAATTGAAGAGAAATCAATCGATCGGATCGGAGGCAAGGCGTCAATTCCCGTCGATGTCCGCATCGTCGCTGCCACTAACAAAGACCTGCGCGCGGCGGTCGATAACGGAGAATTTCGTGGTGACCTTTTCTTTCGGCTGGCGGTCTTCCCAATTGAAATTCCACCACTCCGCGAACGTGACGACGACGTGGTGTTGCTGGCTCGGAGTTTCGCGGCGCAATTGGGAAAAGAATTGCGCGGCCGCGAGGTGACGCTCAGCGAGACAAGCATCGCTGCTCTCCACACTCACAATTGGCCCGGCAACGTGCGAGAACTCGAGAACGCGATTGAGCGGGCATGCATTCTCTCCGATGACGCGCAATTGGAGCCGCGTGATTTAGGTCTAATTAATGAAGAAGTGCGCGATCCGAAAGCTTTCGGCTTTGATATTTCCGGCACTCTGAATGAAGCCGCCGACCGCGCCGTGAAAATGATTGAGCGACAAAAGATCAGGGACTCGCTGGCCGCGCACGACGGCAACAAGACCCGCGCCGCGGAAACGCTGGGTGTGAGTTACAAGACGCTCTTGACCAAGATTAAGGATTACAACCTTTAGCTCAGGATTACTCGAAGTTGGGACAAAGCTTTTCGGCAAATCGTTGGATCGTAGTCCCGCAGGGCAGGATGTTATAGAACACAAGCGATTTGGATATTAGTGATTATGGGGGCATGATATTACGCTCCTGACGGAGCTGGTGTTCTCAATAACAGTTGTCTATAGACATTCGACTCCTAGCGGAGCCGGCGGCAATTCTAAGACATGAAGGACGATCAGGACTCAGAGCCCCAGCCTCCAGATTCCGAACCTCAAGGCGATAGTTATAAAGCCTCATCTCCCGATCTCAGTAGAGGCACCGAAGCTTTTCAAATTAACCATAACGCCACCGAAGCGGCCGGAGAAACCATTGCCATAGTCGGCGAATCTACCGGACGGTTTCCCCGCCCGCAAAGCGTCGACACCGGGGAGAGTGAAGGCACCGGCAAACACGCGATGATGGTCGGCGCTGGGATTCTGATCAGCCGGATCATCGGCGTAGTCAGACAACGCGTGTTTGCTTACTATCTGGGCACCTCGGACGCCGCGGGCGCTTTTAGCGCGGCGTTCAGGATTCCCAACTTCTTGCAAAACGTTTTTGGTGAGGGCGCTCTCTCAGCATCTTTCATACCGGTGTACGCGAATCTCCTGGCGCGAGGAGACAAGAAGGAAGCGTCAAGAGTTGCCGATGCAGTGCTCACGATGCTCGCGCTCACGACTTCGATCATCGTCCTAGTCGGCGTGTTGACGACTCCATTTTTTGTCGGGCTTTTCGCCTATAGTTTTTCCGAGGCGGCTCGCGAATTAACCATTGAGCTCGTCAGAATCTTGTTCCCCGGCGCGGGACTTCTGGTTTTGTCCGCCTGGTGCTTGGGAGTGCTCAACAGCCATCGCCGCTTCTTCTTGTCATACACGGCGCCGGTCGTTTGGAACCTGGCCATTATCGCCACGTTAGTTTTGTTTGGGAATCGTAAGGACCAATTTCATCTGGCAACTTTCACCGCGTGGGGCTCGGTGGTTGGCAGCGCTTTGCAGTTCGGAGTTCAACTGCCGACCATACTGAAACTGATCGGACGACTCCGTCCGGTGCTGGACATCGCAAGCGAAAACGTTCGCACGGTGCTGAGGAACTTTTTCCCAGTTTTCATGAGTCGAGGCGTGGTGCAAATTTCCGCTTTCGTCGACGCCATGCTGGCTGGCTTAATCAGTGAACAAGCCGTCGCAGCGCTGATGTATGCCCAAAGCCTTTACACTTTGCCTGTGAGTTTGTTCGGCATGTCGATTTCAGCGGCCGAGCTGCCGGCGATGTCCAGCGCTCTGGGCACGACTACTCAGATCGCGGATCAATTGCGTCACCGGCTGAGCGAGGGCCTAAGTAGAATCGCCTTTTTCATCGTTCCATCGGTGATGGCAATGATGGCCTTCGGAGACGTAATGACTGGGGCGCTGTATCAAACCGGCAAGTTTGGGCGTGCCGATTCAAAATACGTCTGGGGGATCCTCGCGGGCTCGACAATCGGATTGTTAGCTTCGACCTTGGGCCGACTCTATGCTTCGACTTTCTATGCGCTGCACGACACGCGCACTCCACTTCGTTATGCAGTGATTCGCGTGCTCCTAACGACGTGCCTCGGTTATTTGTGCGCGATTCCACTGCCCCGGTTAATCGGTCTCGACCCGAAGTGGGGCGCAGCAGGATTAACGGCGTCCGCAGGTGTCGCAGGTTGGATCGAGTTTGCTCTGCTGCGAAGAAGTCTGAACAATCGCATCGGACACACTGGATTGTCACTCGGTTACGTCTCGAAGCTCTGGCTGGCGGCAGCAGTTGGAGCCGGCTTCGGTTGGGCCATCAAGCTCGCAATTGGAGTGCCCCATCCGGTAATTGTTGCGGCGTTGGTGCTCGTGCCTTACGGGCTGGTTTACTTTGCAATCAGTTCGGCGCTAAAGGTGCCGGAGGCAAACGCTGTTGTGGGACGCGTGTTGGGTTTTGTTGGGATCCGAACGCGATAGAATCAGGCGCTAGCTTTGATCTCGTAGCGCTCGATCTTCAGGTAAAGACCGCGTCGCGTCAGGCCGAGTTCTCGAGCGGCCCGGGAAATGTTGCCCTTGTGTTTGCGCAGGGTCTCACCGATCATCCGCCGTTCAACTTCTGCGAGCGCGTCGGCCAGCGTCACACCCTCCAATGAGATAGTCTCCGAGGGACTGCCGTTCGTCGCGCCCAGCCGCGCCACCGGAGCCGGGGGCGCCGATGGAACACCAATCCGCCGAAGTTCGGGTGAGAGATGTTCCGGCGTGATCAAGGTATTGTTCTCGGCGCGCGCCACGATTCGCTGAATCTCGTTGCAGAGTTGGCGAACATTCCCGGGCCAGCCAGCTACCATCAGAAGATCAACGGCTTGAGGACTGATGTGAATATCGTAGCGGCCAAACTTTGCCGCGTAATGATTGATGTAATAGTTCACGATCGCGGGTATCTCGGAGCGCCGCTCTCTTAGCGGCGGCACACGTAGTCTGATGATGTTGAGACGGTAGTAGAGATCCTCACGAAACCGGCCCTGAGCAACCGATTCTTCGAGGTCTGTATTGGTCGCCGCGATGATGCGGACATCAATCTG
This sequence comes from Acidobacteriota bacterium, assembly GCA_003222835.1. The sequence continues at coordinate 3,734 of QHXE01000597.1, forward strand.
CAACGGTTGCCGCTCACCCAGCGGTTGAATCTCACCTTCCTGCAAGAAACGCAATAGCTTTGGCTGCAGGTCCAGTGGCAGATCCCCCACCTCGTCCAGGAACAGAGTGCCTCCCGCCGCGGTGCGAATTAGACCGAGCGAGTCGGATACGGCGCCGGTAAAAGCTCCACGACGATAGCCGAAAAGATAACTCTCGGAGAGTTCCTTGGGAACGGCAGTGCAATTAAACGGAACGAAGACTTTGTCGCGGCGAGCCGACAACGCATGAATCGCGCGGGCCACCAACTCCTTTCCGGTGCCCGATTCTCCGGTAACAAGCACCGTCACATCGGATGAGCGAATCTTGTGAACTTCTTCAACTAACCGGGTCATTGCCTGGCTGGAATGAATGAAGCCAGGCATAAGGCTTGCTCCCACAGCCCCCTCGTTCTCGACACTCTTGCCTTTTGCCGCGCGGGCCCTTAGTGCGCAAACATCCATTGCGAGTTCCACCAGGCGCAGCAAAGGCTCGAGTGTCAGGCCTTCGGAAAGATGTGCACAATCCCTTGGCGAGATCAAAAGCGTCGCGGGCAAAGCATTGGTGGATTTTAGCGTAATGATCTTTGCGTCATGCCTCTTTGCAAACCGCTCAAATGCCGCATCGTTATCAATTGATGTGAACTCATCGGCAATCGCCGAGGTTTCTTTGTTGTTGTAGCCGTGCGCGATCACAACAGTCTGCCTTTGTTCCTCATCGGGTTCGAAAATCATTACGCGCTGAGCTGCGGTCTCCTGGCGAATGACTGCCGCCAACTCTCTTAACAACAAAGGGCGCGAAGCCACAGCTTCTGCCAGCCTCAGCGTGACTAGTTGTAGAACTGCCTCGCTCTGCCGCTCGCGCTGCAGTGGAGTTTGGCTGTGCATTGCCAACGCGGCCTCGGCTGAAGCAAGGTCGAGACAAGCACCCAGTTCCCGAAAGATACTCGTGGCGATAGAGAGGTGCTCTGTTGCACGTTCCGGCTGCGCCAGCATGTAAGCGCGTCCCAATTCATAATGTGCGCGACCGCTGCGGTAGCGGTGCCCCAGCATTTCAAAAATGGAAACTGTGCGACCGAAATGTTGCACGGCCAGAGAGCCGTCAGATCTGTTCAGGGCGAGCAGGCCCCGAAGTCGTTGGGTTTCTCCCACAAGCCCTATGTCAGCCGCTGAGTCGGAAGTTTGTTCAGATACCTTTCGTAGGCTCGCGTCACAGAGATCCAATTTGCCACTTTGAAGGTAACTCTCAGCCAGCAGAAGTTCGGATTCGCAGACGGCCGTACGGTCCCTGATGTGTTCAGCCATTTCAAACGCCTGTTTGGCCGTGGCTGAGGCTTCGGTGCTGGCGTTCATTAAGATATGCCAGCGAGCCAATGTGCGCAGTACCTGGCAGGTATACCACTTGTTATCATTCTCGAAGGACAGCTCGACGGCACGTTCAAGGTAGCTCTTGGCCTCATCGAGATTGCCTCGAAGCATGGATAGTTCAGCGAGGGAATCTAGAATCATCGACACCCTGTCGGCCCGGTCATCGACTTCGGTAGCCAGAGCGAGTGCCCGCTCCAAAGCTTCCTGCGCGCGATCCCACTGCCCGACAAGAATCAGGTTCATTCCGAGGTTGTTATGGGCATCGGCGGCCAGGTTCTTATGTTCCGTGCGCTCGTAGTAGCCAATCGCTTTTTCGAGGTAACGAATGCCCTCCAGAGGCCGTTTTAGCCAGCAGCAGGCCCCAGCCATATTCGAGTAGATTTTGCCCAACAAGAATGTCGACGGATGATCGCCGATTAGCTGTAGTGCCTGTCCGAAATTTTCCAGCGCCGATTCGTGTTGCCCCTCGGCATGGATGGAGAGCGCGATTCCGAAGTACGCTTCTGCTAGACCCCGCCAGTTTCCACTTTGTCGGTAGATCTCCAGCGCTCGCTGCGAGTAATCCAGTCCGATCTGGTATTCGTTGATGCTGCGATAAACTCGGCCGAGCGCGGCATAAATGTCCCCAGCGCCGGCGTCCGCGCTCTCTACCGGTAAATCGCGCAGCATGGCTTTCAATAGCGTAATCGCCTTCGGGTGATCTCCGGAGTAGTTATACGCAATGCTAATCTGCACTAAGATCTTCACCGCGAGGTTGGCAGGAAGCTTCGCTCGCGCCTCCGGTAATTCGTACATGGCAACTGCCTGCAGAGACTCTCGATAGTCGCCATGCATCTCCATGGCGAGCGAAAGTGCAAGGCGCGCCATAGCCAATGTCACAGGATTATTTGTGGCCCCGGAAATCAGGGAAGTAAGACGAGAACGAGCTTCGACTGAATGGCCCTGATCAAGGAGGAGATTAATCGCTTCAAGCTCGCCTGCCAGGAATTCGGGTGTAGGTTTGCCAGCCCGCGACCGCAGCCGTACACGGGCGTGGGCCAGATCGACTACGGGGTTATCAGAGAATTGACCTTTACTGCTCAAAACGGCACGGTTCAGTTATCTAGAGAAGTAATCTCCGCCATCAAAAGGGTGAGCACCAAACAGGCGTAGATCTCAATAGAGTCCTAATCCTTTTGACTTTTCACTTCGGAAACTTATCACGTTTCTGAATGACCTAGCTGCCTGGCTCCCGAATTAGTAAAAATATCACAGGTAGAGGATGTCGTCGATTGTGAAGGCTTCGGATAGCGTGCCTATTAAGGTTAGGAGACTATGTGTAAAGAGGAAGAATACTTTTCTGGAGAATTGAGCGCATTGAGTCTTTAATCAGTTATCCTGAAAAGACGGATAGGTTGGAGCAGCGGCAGGCGGCGGGGACGAAGCCGACCGCGCTTCTTATTTTTCGAGCGCGTCGCGTTCATAACTCAGTGCTCCCGCCTTAATCCTGCACGCTTTTTCATGCCATTTGAATTGACCCCCTAATGGACTTCTCCTTATCATCGCGATGTGCAGCCAGTTATCTCGTCCGCGCAAATGCGCGAAATCGATCGCCTGACCACTGAGCGTTATGACATACCGTCGTTGACGCTGATGGAGAACGCAGCGACGGCTGTCACGAGAGCAGTAACTGCGCATTTAGCCGGCGATCTAACGGGAAAGCGGATTCTGGTGCTTTGCGGCAAGGGTAATAATGGCGGCGACGGCGCAGCTGCTGCCCGATTGTTGGCGACCAACGGAGCCAGAGTCGATGTGGTGTTATTGGCCAAACTTCAAGCTACGAAGGGCGACGCGCAAACCAATTTAGAGAGGCTGCGATTATGGATTGATGAGCAGGCGTTCCGGGAAAATCGCGAAACGGCCGCGGGAGATCTCGGCGCAATCAATCTGTTCGAGTGTGATTCCAAACAAGCATGGGATCAGTTGCTGGCCGGCATTTTGGGCCTGCCTTATGACGCTGCAATCGACGCGCTTTTCGGCACTGGACTTACGCGTCCTATCGAGGGCATTCACAAGGAAGCGGTCAAATACCTTCGCCGTCTCCATCAGATGCGAGATTCCAGCGAGGGATCTCACACCCCAATCATTTCGGTTGATGTTCCGTCAGGCCTCGATTCAGACTCCACAGAGCTTATTGGAGAGACGGTTCACGCTGATTCGACGGTGACGATGACGACGCCCAAGACCGCTAATGTCTTGCCGCCAGCCGCGAGCAGCAATGGAAAGTTAATTGTTGCGGACATCGGCTCACCCGTTGAATTGATCGAGCAAGCAAAGTCGCAGCTCTTCGTAATTGAAGCAGCCGACGCGCATCGTTGGTTGATTCAGACGCGTTTTACTCCCGATTCTTACAAGAACATGCATGGCCACGCGTTGGTTATTGCCGGCTCGCGAGGGTTTACTGGCGCGGCCGCGCTGTGCGGCAACGCGGCGATGACCGCAGGCGCAGGTTTGGTTACCGTGGCTACTTCGGTGTCGGTGCAACCGTTAGTGGCTACGCAAGTGATGCCTGAAGTGATGACGACGGCGTTGGTCGAAACTGATCGAGGCGCCGTAAGCGATGAGGCGATTGATTACGTAATTAAGTTCGCCGAGCGAGTTAACGTAATTGCGATTGGTCCAGGCCTTTCATCCAAAGACGAGCGTACGCATAAGTTCGTGCTCGCTGTCGTCGAGCAGCGAAAGACGCCGGTCGTTATTGACGCTGATGGACTGAATTGTCTCGCGCCCTGGCCCACGGAATTGCGCGGTTCGTCAGATCATCCGATTGTTTTGACTCCGCATCCGGGCGAGATGCTGCGTTTACTGGGCACTGAAAACAAATCGGCGCTCGATGATAAGGTTGCAGCCGCGCGTGAGTTTGCTACCTCGCATGAGGTCATTCTGGTCTTGAAAGGCACGCGGTCCCTGATTGCGGTGCCCGATGGCCGGGTCTTTATTAACCCGGCAGGCAATGCCGGATTGGGCACGGCCGGCGCGGGAGATACACTGACTGGAATCATCACGGGCTTTCTCGCACAAGCGTATGGAACTTTGGGCGATGATGCAGATGCTATCGATGCTGTTATCGCCGCGCTGTACGTCGGTGGCTTAGCTGGCGACCTCGCGGCGCGCGAATTGGGCATGCGGGCGATGGTCGCTTCCAACATTCGAGAACACTTGAGCGAGGCGATTCGTTTGCTTGACCCATGGGGTGAAGCGCCACCAGGATCAAGCGTTTAGAGTACCGACTTTAGTCGGCTCTTTCGTCCAGACGCAAACAGCCGACTAAAGTCGGTACTCTAACGCAGCGTCGCGGAGAATTGAATTGATGCGCAAACGACTTTGTCTTATTTTGTTTTTGACGTTCGCCCGTTTGGTATTTGCG
>QHXE01000598.1:0-5608 GCA_003222835.1 Acidobacteriota bacterium
ATCGGCGCGCGCTTCATTCAGAAGAGAGGCACGATGGGATTTCAGGGCTCATCCGATATCTCGCACGGCAAGATGGAAGAGATGGTGATGAACTCGGTCCGCCAAACCTTCAATCCTGAATTCATCAATCGTTTGGACGAAATTATCGTCTTCGACGAATTAGGCGACGAGGAGTTGCTGGACGTTTTGCAGTTGCAGGTAGATCAGCTAAATCGCACGATGTCCAACCACGGCTTTATTGTGCGGCTGGCGGAAGATGCCAAGCATTGGATTGTCAACAAAACCTGTGCCGATCGCTCGTATGGCGCCCGCCCCTTGCGCCGCGCCCTGCAAAAGCACGTCGAAGATCCGCTTTCCGAGGCGCTGATTCAAGGCCAACTCGCCGACGCATCGCTGGTTGAGATGTTCATGGAAAGTGACGAGTTAAGCTTCCGCACGATCGTGATCGACGAAGCGGGAATCGAGCATGCAAGCGAACTACTGGTCGCCTCTTAGAAGTTCGAGCTTGCGGCCTCACGAAAACAATTCATGGACTGAGACTCTCCATCTGGGAACGCCTGGTTCGGCGTCGGCAAGCTAATCGCGGTGCGGCAAGTTCACCCGAAACGTTGTCGGTGTAAACTCGCCCCGCTGTCTTGCCTTCGTGCAGGCGCAAGCTCACAACAACAGCGATTCCCGCACGGTTGGGCATGTCTCCAGTAGGGCATCGTTACGATCTCTCCGTTGACAAGTTCCGCTTTACCGTTCTCTGGCACGCGATAAGATCTTCGATGGTGGCTTCAACCTGGGCGCTCATTTCCAAGGACTCATTCATTGAATATTAACGTAGCCGTCTCACAAACCAGCTTGAGTTTCAGTTTGATTTGCGTGCGTTTTGGACTTTCGCTTTATTTTCCCGCTATAATGCGCCACTTTGTTAATCTGGAAACTGGCAACGGGCGAGAGCCGCGGTGAATCAAAGTGCTCCCCAGACTGCACAATCGCGACCTGTTTGTGTTACGGTTTTCCTGAAATAAGCGCTGAAATTTTTTCATAAGCTGTGTGACTGTCCCCGGACAAAACCCTTAGGGAACCGGCACTTATGCATTTATATCGCGTCGTCAGGCTCGCCGTTCTGGGCCTCTTTATCGGAACCGCTTCCCTGTTCTTCATAGATCGGGCGTGCGCGCAACAGCCGCCGCGCGTGGTCGAAAACGTGGACGTTATCGGCAATCGACGCCTGCGCAAAGACGATATAATCTATTACATTCAAACCCGCGCGGGAGACACCTACAATCCCTCCCAGGTTGAGCGCGACCTGCAAGCTCTCAATGCCCTCGGCTTCTTTGACAAAACCGAAACTCGAGTCACCATTGAAGATGGTCCACGCGGCGGAGTTAACGTAACTTTCTACGTTAGTGAACTCCCGATCATTCGCGACATTCAGTTTGAAGGACTCAAGAGTGTATCCGAGTCGGATGTATTGAAGACTTTTCGTGAGAAGCGCGTGGGCGTTTCTAAAGAGGCAATCGAAGACCCGGTCAAACTCAGGAATGCGACTCGCGTGCTCAAAGAGATGCTCGCCGCCAAAGGACACCCGAATGCGACGGTCAAGGCCGCCATCGAAAAAGTGTCGGCAACCTCTAATGCAATCACTTTTCAAATCAACGAAGGCCCGCGCGTGCGCGTCGCCGAGATTCGCTTCGAAGGCAGCAAGGTTTTCAAGAGTAGTAAGCTGCGCGAACAGATGAAGTACATTCAGGAAGCCGGGCTGATTTCTCGCTTTCGCGAACAGGACATTCTGGACCGGGAAAAGCTGGACTTCGACCTGCACAAGGTCGACAACTACATGAAGTCCAAGGGCTACCTGACGGCGCGTCACGGCGAGCCGCGCGTCGAGGGCCTGGGCCGGCGACGTACGGGCTTTCCGATTTTGCCTATCCCGTTCCTTTCGTCCACAGACGACACCTTGCGTATCACGGTTCCGATAATCGACGGCAAGCTCTATCGTCTGGGTAACATGAAGATCGAAGGCAACTCGATTTTCTCCGAAGCCGTGATCAAGGCAATTATCGGCTTGAAAAAGGGCGAGGTCGCCAACGGCGAAGCTATCAGCAAGGCGCTCTACGAAAACCTCAAGAAGTATTACGGCGCCCAAGGGTTCATTCAGTATACTGCCGAAGTCACGCCGACTTTTAAAGACAACCCGCAGAATGCGAACGAAGGCGTCGCTGACTTTCTGATTACCATTGACGAGGGCAAGCAGTTCACGCTGCGGCGACTGGAGTTTACCGGGAACACTTTCACGCGCGACAACGTGCTGCGCCGAGAAGTGTTAATGAATGAGGGCGACATATATAATCAAAATACGTTCGAGTTCTCGGTGATTCGCTTAAACCAGCTCGGCTATTTCAATCCGATTGATAAAGATAAGGACGTCGACTTTCGCACCAACGATGAAGAAGGAACCGTGGATGTGACGGTCAAGGTTGCGGAAAAGGGCCGGCAGCAGATTGCTTTCAATGGCGGCATTTCTGGAATCGGTGGGTCGTTCTTCGGTCTTGATTACTCAACAAATAACCTGTTCGGACGCGGCGAAGTTCTTTCACTTAATCTCGCGGCCGGCAATCGCCAGCGATCGGCGCAGTTTTCTTTCACTGAGCCCTACATTAGGAACCGGCCTATTACAGCGGGTTTCTCGCTTTTTACTTACTCGCAGAAGTTTTTTGGCGAAGGAACTTTCCTTTCACAGAACACCGCGGCACAACAGGGACTGTTTGGAAATTCGCTGGATTTCTTCAATACCAGCGAAGAGAATCTATTCACGCGTAACTCTACGGGCGGTTCGATCTTCGCCAGTGCGCCGTTGTCCGAGTTTTATCGCAAGCGGCCCTTCACACAGTTTTCGCGCATAGGCCTTTCGTACCAACTCGCCAACTCAAGCGTTAAGGATCCGGCCGTCAACGCAACTGGAACCTCGGCGCAGTTCATTCCGGTGATTTATCGCCAGCCCAGCATTTTGACCAGCCGGGCTACCGCTACCTTTGCTTACGACACGCGCAACGCCAGCATCGATCCAACTCAAGGCCGATCGTTATCGATCGCGCTAGGCGTGGCCGGGCTCGGCGGCGATGTGCGCACCTACGAACCGACGCTTGAGTTCACGCAGTTTTATCCCATACGCCACAAGCGCTCCGATCATCCGGAAGTTTTTGGCTTCAGAATTCTATTAGGGACCGTAGGAAGTTTTGCCACGTCAACGAAGGTGAGAAACGCGAACTCGCTCGCCTTTGTCGACGGCGTGCCGATTTACGAGCGCTTCTTTTTGGGTGATGAATTCACCATTCGTGGTTACAACGTCCGATCGATCAGTCCGGTCACGCCCCTCGACAACTTCATCACTTCTCGTAATGTGGTGATTGCGACTAACGCTAGCGGAACGCCGGTTCCCGTGCCGGGCTTTAATCAGGCGCTGGCAAACATTGGAACCTTCACTGGCCCAAGCGGAAACAACATCGCGCAATTGCCGCGCGCCTACACGGCCACCGGCGCCGACACGCAAGTGCTGGGAAACTTCGAATACCGAATTCCCATTATCGGTAGAACGGTGAGCGCCGCGTTGTATGTCGATGCGGGATCGGCTTTCAATTTTCGCACCAAGCGCGAACAGAGTTACTCGAGTGAGTTTCTCGCGGACCAGCCCTTCCTGTCGAGCGTCGGCTTTATTTCGTGTCCGCGCATTGCGGGCACGCAAGTAGCCACAGTGAGTCTTACGACGCTGGCCGCTTGTAGTACCTTCGCGAACCTGGCATTTTCTCCGGTTATTGGTTCCTTGATCGCACGCGACAATCGTCTGGCATCGCAGTCTGAGTTCAATCAAGCATCGTGTCCGGGGTGTCCGAGCGATCCGCTTACGGGTTTTCCGTTTGGTTTCTATCCGGTTTTCCTGCGTGGCGATGCTCAAACGAACACCGTCGTGCGCCTCAACCAGAGTTTGTTCGCGAAGTTTAGCGACATTCGCAGCAGCATGGGAGCCGAGGTTCGTTTCCAGATACCTATTCTCAACGTGCCTTTTCGCCTCATCTATGCTTATAATCCCAACGCGCGTCGCGACCAGGTGATTAATGGGTTTCCATTCTTCTTCAACGAGAAAAAGAGCGTCTTTCGCTTCAGCGTGGGCCGCACTTTCTAAGCAGTTGACGGAAAAACCGCGAGCGAGTCGCCCGATAAGGCAAACCAAACCGGCGGCATGAACAACTAAGGTTGCGTCAGTCGCGTCTCAAATCTAAGGAGTTTACGAGGAAGTTATGAAGATATTTCGTGCGATAGCCGCGGTCGCTTTTTTCGCGGCGATCAGTGCGGGGTCAGTTTTCGCTCAGCCGCGCACCAATACGCCGTCATCCACACCGGCTCCAGCCCAGGCCGGCAGCGTGCCCGACACCAAGATCGCTCTCATTGATAGTTCTCAATTCGCCGAGGAGAAGCAGGGTATCTATCGCTTTGTCGCGGCTATCAAGAAAGTGGACGCAGAGTTTCAGCCGCGGCGGACTGAGTTAGAGAGCTTGAAAACGCAAATTGATAAGTTGACTGCCGATTTGAATAAAGCTGCTCCGGTCCAGGATCCTAAAGTCACGGCGCAGCAGAACGACAAGATCGAGCAGATGAAGAAAGACTATACGCGTAAAGGCGAAGATGCCCAAACTGCTTTTGATAAGAAACTCCAGGAAGTCTTGGGTCCAATCTATGAGGATATCGGCAAGGCCCTCGATGTCTATGCCAAGGCCCATGGCATCACGCTCATACTCGATGTCACCAAAATTCAAGGCATCGTTAGCGCCTCCGAATCTTTGGATATCACCAGACCCTTCATTGCTGAGTTCAATAGTAAGAACCCGGCCACGGCGGCATTGACGCCGAAAGAGTAACTGCAAAGGGCGAAGAGCTAAGGGCTAAGAGCAAGGTTTCTTTGCCCTTTGCGCTTACCTCTTTGCTCTTTGCTCGTCGAGGTATACATCATGAACGGAAAGCTCTTTATAATTGCGTTCGCATCAATTCTTTTGGTTGCAACTTCTGCGGCGTTTGCTCAAGGACCGGCGACTCAGCCAAAGCCGCAGACTACCACCGCGCCGCCATCCGCGGTGAATATTCCAGTAGGCAAGGTCGCAGTGATCTTTTCAGCAGCCTTCCAGGATCCTAAGGCGGGTATCGCAAAGTTCACCGTGTTACTGAGTCAACTCAACGCTCAGTTTCAGAAGACGCAGGACGACTTGAATCAGACCGCGCAGAGGATCAAGCAGTTGGAAGATGAAATAGCGAAGGCTCAGGCGTCAGGAGGCGGCGATCCAAAGTTGGTGCAGGCCAAGATCGACCAGCACGACCAGCTAAAGAAGGATGCCCAGCGAAAAACCGAAGACGCTCAGGCAGCATATCAAAAGCGTCGCGAGGAAATATTTGCGCCGCTGCAGGATGATGTGGCCAAGTATCTGGACACGTACGCCAAGGCTCACGGTATTACGCTAGTCATCGACGGCAGCCAGGTCGAAGGAATTCTTTTCGCGGCCGACGGCATCATTATCACCCAGGCGTTCATTAACGAATATAACCTCAAGAACCCGGCAACCGCGTCGGT
>QHXE01000598.1:5836-15834 GCA_003222835.1 Acidobacteriota bacterium
CATCGTTATCCCTTTCTATTTGTCGATCGCATCATCGAATTGAAACCGCTTGAGCGGATCGTCGGCATTAAGCAAGTCAGCATCAACGAATCTTTCTTTCAGGGCCATTTTCCCGGAGCTCCCGTAATGCCGGGCGTGCTGGTCATCGAGGCGCTGGCGCAATGCGGCGCCATTCTCGCGCTGCGCGAGATCGCCGATCGCGATCAAAAGCTCGTGCTGTTCACCGGCATCAGGGAAGCGCGTTTTCGCAGGCCGGTAGTTCCCGGCGACACTCTGCTGTTGGAGGTTACGGCGTTGCGCTTCGGTCCCCGAATTCAACGCATGCGCGGCGAGGCAAAAGTTAACGGCCAACTCTGCGCCGATGCCGAACTCACCAGCATAATCGCCGAGCGTCCCAGTTCTTAACTATGACTGCTTCGTACATGCAAAGTCCCGCGCGCGAAATTCACTCCACGGCGCTCGTCAGTCCACGCGCTCAGATTGGGACTGACTGCCACATCGGCCCTTATTCAATCATCGGTGACCAGGTCTCGCTAGGCGATCGAGTGCGCATTGACAGTCATTGCGTGATCGACGGCCGTACGCGCATCGGAGATGAAACGCATGTCTTTCCATTCGTCTCGATTGGTCTGCCTCCGCAAGATTTGAAGTTCGCGGGCGAAGCTACGGAGACGGAAATCGGCCGGCGCAACCGCATTCGGGAGTTTGTTACGATCCATCGCGGTACCGCGGGCGGAGGCGGCCTGACCAAGACCGGCGACGATTGTTTCATGATGGCTCAGGTGCACATCGCTCACGATTGCCTTCTCGGCAACAACGTGATCATGGCGAACGCTGCGACGCTTGCGGGCCACGTGATCGTGGAAGATGGCGCCCAAATCGGCGCTTACTCAGGCGTCCATCAATTCTGTCGCATCGGCCGCGAAGCATATGTCGGCGGTTACTCAGTCGTGGTGAAAGATGCGCTGCCCTTCGCCCTTACGGTGGGGAATCATGCCAAGTGTTATGGACTAAACAAAGTCGGCATGCGACGCCGCGGCTACTCGCGAGAGACGATCAAGGCGCTGCATCACGCGTTTCATCTGCTGCTGGCTTCAAAGCTGAACACCGCGCAGGCAATCGAACGCGTTCGCGCGGAGATCGCAGGCTCGGCAGAGGCGGACGAGTTGGTGCGTTTCATCGAGACTTCGAAGCGTGGAGTTGTGAAATAGATCTTAATCGCAGAGCCGGAGCATCTGTGCAGAGTTCTTCCTCTGCGCTCCTTTGCGAAAACCTCTCCGACCTCTGCGTCAAAAACTAATTCGTCGGAATATGAAGCTCGGCCTAATAGCCGGCAACGGCAAGTTTCCTTTTCTCGTTCTCGAAAGCGCGCGCAAAGCCGGCGCCTCCATCGCTGTGGCCGCTATTCGCCAAGAAACTGATCCTGAAATTGAAAGGCTGGCGGAGCGGATCACCTGGGTTGGCATTGGCCAGCTCAGCAAGCTACTGCGCTTCTTCAAAGACGAAGGCGTCGAGAAAGCGATCATGGCCGGGCAGGTCAAGCACGTGCAGATTTTCAGCCGCGCAATTCCCGACGTGCGCACTCTGAAGATGCTGCTGCGACTTCCACGACGCAACACCGAGGCGCTGATCGGAGCGGTCGCCAGCGAGTTGGCCAGCGAGGGCATCGAGCTAATCGACTCGACTTACTTCCTGAAAGATCAGCTTCCCCAACCGGGCACGCTGACGGTACGTGAGCCGGACGAGCGTGAACGCGGCGACATTGAATACGGCTTAGAGATCGCGCATGAAATTGCCCGCCTCGATTTGGGCCAGACAATTGTCATTCGCGATCGCGCCTGCGTGGCGATTGAAGCCATGGAGGGAACCGACGCCGTGATTCGCCGCGCCGGTCAGCTTGTAAATGGTCGGCTAACCGTCGTGAAGATTGCGAAACCCGATCAGGACATGCGCTTCGATGTGCCCGTGGTCGGCGTTCCTACGATCGAATCGATGATTGAATCAAGAGCAAGTTGTCTTTGCGTTACGGCAGGAAAAACACTAATGTTTGACCGCGACGAGATGATTAATCTGGCCAGTAAGAATAAGATTGCCATCGTTGCCGTCTAACTTGACTTGCCTGCGGTTTAGTTATAAAAACCTCGGCAAGTTCGCAAACACAATCAGATAGTTTGGACTGGCCCTCGCGAGGGTTTGTCTAAAATGACTTTCAAGGAAAAAGGAGTAACCATTATGGCATTACGTTTAGGAGATGTGGCGCCGGATTTCACGGCAGAAACTACCGAAGGCCAGATCAATTTTCACGAATGGCTCGGGAATAGCTGGGGCGTCTTGTTTTCGCATCCGAAGGATTTCACGCCCGTATGCACAACCGAATTGGGTGAGTGCGCACGCCTGAAACCCGAGTTCGATCGGCGCAACGTTAAGGTAATCGGCCTCAGCGTCGATCCGACCGATTCGCATACCCGCTGGGCCGAAGACATTCGCGAGACGCAAGGCTCGGCGCTGAACTTTCCGGTGATCGCCGATCCCGACCACAAGGTCGCGGAACGCTATGACATGATTCATCCGGAGATCAGCGATGTCTTCACGGTGCGCTCGGTATTCATCATCGGCCCGGACAAAAAGGTAAAGCTGATGATCACTTATCCGGCGAGCACTGGCCGTAACTTCGACGAAATTCTGCGCGTGATCGATTCCCTGCAATTGACCGCCAAGTACAGCGTAGCCACGCCAGTCAACTGGAAAGACGGCGACGATGTGATCATCGTGCCCTCTCTTTCAGACGAAGCCGCGAAGGAAAAGTTTCCCGGCGGTTGGAAAACCTTAAAGCCGTATCTGCGCATCGTGCCCCAGCCGAACAAGCCGGAGACGAAAACGGAAACCGCCAGCGCGACCTGAAACAGCCTAGACTGTTTAGTCTGTAGCTCTTAAACTAAAGGTTCGCGTAATTTGAGCAAGGCGCAGAAACCAAAACCTCTGCGCCCTTTCTCCCAGATCTCTAACGGCACCTCCCGAACTTCGAGGTCGTCAAGATCGGGGCTTTCACATCAGCGATGAGACTACCGCCTGACGCCATCATTGCTCAGGAAAAGATGAGGGACTATCTCCTGCAATGGCGGCCTGAGAACGATAAGTCACAGTTTCTGGCTCAGGCAGGTTATACTAAGCAGCATGCACATCGATTGGCGGATGACATCCGCGGTCAATTGCTCAATCTTGAAGCAGAATTCGAAGGAACCACTGAATACGGTGATATGTACTGATTGGTCCAAACGGTCGAGCATTGCACGTCAAGAGCATCTGGATGATCGAGAGCGCGACGAAGAAGACTAAGTTCATTACCCTGTACGCAGCTAAGGGAGACTGAGAATGGCTTATCAATTATTCTCAAGAGTGGCCCTCAAAGAAGATCTGCCTGCGCATGGCTTGCAAAGGGGCGATGTGGCCACCGTAGTCGAGACTCATTCCGGCGAGGAACATCAGGAGCCCGGCTATTCTTTGGAAGTCTTCAATGCCATAGGAGAGACGATTGCGGTGGTGACAGTACACGAATCACAAATCGAGCCGCTTGCGCCTGGCGAGGTTCTTCACGTACGGCGACTGGATGAGGCACTAGTGTGATCCTTCGCGAAAGTCCTCGCTGAGTATCATGGTTCCAAATCACCGCTGCCTCGTCGCAAACACAGCATGGGTGTTGCCAAGTTAACCAGGCAGAACACGCTTGTTCCTGAGAGCAAGTACGCGCGCGTCGAGCGCGAGCGGCGTTATATCTTGCAGGATCTACCAGAAGGACTATCGCGCGCCGATCACCATTTTCAGATCACTGATAACTACCTAACCGGCACACGGCTGCGCCTTCGCAAAGTGCGCGATCCAAAAACCAACAAGTGGGTTGTGAAATTTACCCAAAAGTTCGCCCTCAATCCCACTGACCTCTCGCGTACTATGATCACTAATATCTATTTGAATGCCATCGAAGCAGAGACGCTCGCGATCTTTGAAGCGAACGAGATTCGCAAGAATCGTTATCGTTTTGAATTCCAGGACCGGGAGTTTTCCGTCGATATGTTTCTCGGCGATCTGTTTGGTTTGGTACTCGCTGAAGTCAGCTTTGAAACCGACGAAGAGCTGGACAATTTTCCGCCGCCGCCGTTTGCTGTTGCCGACGTGACCAATAATGAGATATTCACCGGAGGAAGATTGAGCGAGCTGAATTTCGAGGAGATTCGCGCCGAAATCGAGAAAAGCGGACTCTTAGGCCGCTTCGCGTCAAAGAGCGATGCAAATGAAATCATTAGAGAAACAGGAGAGCGTCATGAGTAAAATTCCGCCGATGATTGCACTTTCGGCAATCGTGCTATCGCTCACGATTTCGATACTACCTGCTCAGGGTGATCGCGATTCAGAACAAACCGAATGGATTGCTAAGAGTCTTAAAGAAATGAAAACAATCAAAGTCGGCATGATCCGAGCCGACTTACTCAAAGTCTTTGTCACCGAAGGTGGTATATCCACTCCTTTCAATCGCACGTATGTCTATCGTGAATGCCCGTACATCAAGCTTGATGTCGAGTTTGAACCACTTGGAAGCAGAGACTTCGAAGGCCGAGTGACAAGTGAGACAAATGAAGATGTCATAAAGAAAATATCCAAGCCGTACTTAGAATGGAGTGTTATGGATTGAGGCGCAGAATTGACACGAATCCAACTAAATCACTGATCGAAGGAACATGAAAACCCGCAAAATAATTCTGCTTCTTCTGCCTCTTGTGGTCGTAATCGCTTCAGCCGCATGTCGAAGACAACCGCAACCAGTTCCACAGCCAACCGCTAACAGCAATCTCGCCGTGACGCAGGAAAAGCCTGCGGGCGGCGAGGCCTCAGTCGGCGAAAGATCTTATTTCCGCGGGACAATTGCTGCCGGCTCCAACAATCTAAAAATCGAGATGATTCTACTGCGCGACGGCGAGCGGATCACCGGAAGTTATTTCTACCCGAAGGTCGGCAAGAACATCGAACTCAACGGCACGATCGACAAAGAGGGCAATATCGATCTGCGGGAAAAGGACGACAGCGGCAAAGAGACCGGCGTCTTCAAAGGCAAGTGGCAGGCGGCCGTTGAGCCAAATGAGTTAGGCATGGCCAACATCGCCGGCAAATGGTCACGGCCCGATGGTTCGAAAGAAACGACTTTCGAGCTTACCCAACAACCGATCGACTTCAGCGTGGCCGCGGCCCGCTTCGTGCCCAAGGTGATTAAGGAAGCGAACAAGCGGTCGCGCTACCGAGTCGAGGTGGTGTATCCGCAGATTGAGGGCGACGCTCGCTTCGATAAATTCAATAAAGAAGCACGCGCAATGGTCACTAAGAATGTCGCGGCCTTCAAGACCAGCGAAACTTCCGACGAAGCCGACACCGGGAGCGAAATTCCAGCCGAGACGCAGACGTCAACTCTCGACAGTGACTACGAGATTCGACTCGCAGCCGAC
This sequence comes from Acidobacteriota bacterium, assembly GCA_003222835.1. The sequence goes on from QHXE01000598.1 coordinate 11,329, forward strand.
GATTTGATCAGCATCGAGTTTAGCGAATCGGCTTACTCACGCGGCGCGGCGCACCCCAACAGCTACACGACCGTGCTCAACTACGATGTCCGTGACGGAAAGAAACTGGCGCTTGCCGATCTCTTCAACGCGAAATCGAATTACCTGAAAGCAATTTCAGACTATTGCGTCAAGGATTTGAAGCAACAGGGGAAAAAAAAGAAAGATTCAATGTTGACCGACGACATGATTCAATCGGGCGCGTCGGCGCGCGCGGACAACTTCAAGTCCTGGACGATCGCGAAGCAGGGTTTGTGGATCACTTTCGATCCCTATCAAGTCGCGGCCTATGCCGCCGGGCCGCAGCAAGTGCTGGTTCCGTACTCGGCTTTGAAAGACTTGATCAAGGCGGACGGACCAATCGCGGCGTTTGCACAGTGATTTTTGGAGCGCGCCGGCAGAGCGAAGCGGCGACGGCGCTTTTAGTTTGCTATTGGTTCGCCCGAGTGATCCAAAGCACCATCGCCGCTTCGCTCTGCTGGCGCACTCCAAAGAAGGCATCATGAATCGCAGCGTTGGATTGATAGTTATCGTTGGCGGGGCATGTGTGGTAATTATCGGATTGCTGATTTATTCGGGAGCGCTTTCGTGGTTTGGCAGGCTGCCCGGTGACATCCGTTATGAAGGCGAGCACACGCGAGTTTACATTCCAATAATTTCATCATTGCTGCTCTCGCTGGTTTTGAGTTTGCTGTTCTATCTGCTTCGGCGATTCTTCTGACCCACGATTAAGCGATACGCTTCCGCGCGTTTGAATCCCAATTCGCGTGCGGCTCTCTTCAGCGCCGTTCTCGAGTCCAGTCCCTCACTCTCAAGTTGACGCACGCGGCCAACCAGATTTGCTGATGAAAGCTCTGTCTCGCCAGTCGATTCCGGTGCGTTGGAAGCTGATTTGCCGACGCCGCTGATGAGCAGAACAATTTCCCCTCGCCTCGATGGACCTTGGGAAAAAGTCTCTGCCAATTCGCTTAAATTTCCGCCTACGATCTCTTCATGAATCTTGGTCAGCTCCCGCGCTACTGCTGCTTTGCGATTTCCCAAAACGTTTAGGGCATCACCTAATGTCGCGGCGATTCGATGGGGCGCTTCATAAAACACCAGCGTCGCCGGAATCGCCGCCAAGTCTTCCAAATGTGCTCGCCTAGCGTTCGCTCGCGCCGGAAGAAAACCAGCGAAGAAGAATTGATCCGAAGGCAGCCCCGAGGCGACAAGTGCCGCCACGAAAGCCGTGGGACCAGGAATGGGGACCACTATAATTCCGCGCTCAATCGCTGTGTTGACGATGCGAAATCCAGGGTCGCTTATCAGAGGCGTGCCGGCGTCAGATACAATGGCGATACTCTTGCCGGCTTCAAGAAGCTTGGCCAACTCCGCGGCGCGTTCTCGTTCGTTGTGTTCGTGATAGCTGATGGTCCGAGTCTTGATTCCGAAGTGATTCAGCAAAGTTATTGTCCGGCGTGTGTCTTCGCAAGCAATCAATTCCACTTCGCGCAGCACGCGCAACGCTCTGTGGGTGATGTCTTCGAGATTGCCGATTGGAGTGGCAACGATGTAAAGCGTTCCAGGCATGTCGCCGGTATTGTGGCGCGCGTTGTGTCAGAACGCGAGCGGTAGCGACCGGAACCTACCACGGCCGCTCATGCAAATCCAGTTGCGTCCACCATCCGGTCGCTACCGCTCGCGGTTCTGACACGGAAAACAACAAAAGCCCCGCCGCTGGTGAAGAGCGGCGGGGCTCCGGTCGAACGCGTTACCTTACTGATGCTCTAAAATAACTTGACGTTTGGCGACGGCCTCGTCCTGCCGATCCAAGGCGAACAAGTCCGCTCACTAAACGAGACTGTCAAAGAACATCAGTCAACCTAAGTTAATAAGGTATTCTCAGGTCGTACGCGTCGGCTATTACGTGAAGACTCGATCTGATTTCGGCCAACTCAGCATCCACGCTGCCGTTGCCGGTGCGCAGTCGCAAGTCACGATCAAGCTGAATGCCTCGATCCAGAACCATTCGCGCCTCGTCAACGCTACTGCCGAGAGCGAATCCGCCACGTGAAGCCATTCTCAAATCTCTGACCGCGCGCCGAAACTCACGTACTTGATCGATCGCTCCGGTGTCGACAGTTCTAAACTGAAAAATGCCGCCGAAGACCCGGCGCGTCCTGCCATAATTGAGATCGTTTTCCAACCGGGCGCTCGACATGTCAAGCTGACGAATCGCTTGCTGAACGTCACGCCGATCAGTACGATCGTAACCATAACGATTATAGTCTTGACGATTATAGTCTTGCGCCGTAGTCACTATCGGTAGCGCCAGAATCAGAACAACTGCCGTGAATATTAATCTAGCTAGAATGTTTCTTCTCATTTGTCCCTTACCTCCTTACTTATAAAACCTCCTTTGTCGATGTGATGATCGCGCCGGGGCTAGGGTGCGCACCGTGAAGGAAAAGCCCAGGGATCACAAGCAACTCGTAAGGTGAAAACAAGAAATGTCCGTAGTTCTTCACGTTCCTACCTGTCCGTTCGTGTGATTTCGTGGATTGTTCTTTTGCGACAAACCGGGGACGATCCAGTAAGTGACACGAAAGATAGCCAGATCCTGGATCAGGCTTCGGCGAGCAGCATCAAGAAATGATCGCGCAGCCGGGCTTCAGTGAGCGGCGATTGCGCGCCGGTTTTTTCGCTAGCCATCCACAGAGGCGCGCCCGTCGCCGCCCGCAGGAGAGTAAGTTCAGCGTTCGCGCGCGGCCGTCCAAAGTGTTTGATGTTCGCGCAAGCCAACCCACCGCCGCGCATGAATCCATCACGCGGAGTGCGTGGCCATCCACTTTCGACCGTCAACGTGCGCACGCCATTGCGCAACGTCACGCGTGTTCCGACCATCGTGGCTGATCCGACGCGAAAGCGATGCGCATCCTGATGCTCGATTTGAATGCCCGCGCCTCGGCGATTGGCTTCGCCCGCCAGCGTAGTCAGCGAGTTCAGCAACCAATCGATTCCGGTGCGACGCAGCAGATCATTCCGCGCCCGCAAATTCAGATACTCGGTAATATCCGCGCGCCCCGCCGCATGCGCTCGACGCTTCGCTTCTGCGAACGCCAACTCCCAGGCTTCGTCAAGTTCGTTCATCCTGGCTGGTCCCGTTTTCCATTCGTGCTTCTTTTGATGTTATCATGCCCTCCCGATTCGTCTCTCCTTGCATGCTTACTGGTCGGATGAAATTACCTTTCTTTAATCAGCGGGCGATCGCCTTGGCGATGATTCTCGCGATCGTTTCTGTGCTCTGGGGTGGCGCGGTTTCTTGGGCCCAGGTCAAGCGGCTACCGAAGCCGAGCGGGCATGTTAACGACTTTTTCGAAGCCCTGGATTCCCAGACAAAGTCGCGACTGGAAGTCGTCCTTGAAAACTTGAAGCAGCGCACGGGTCTGGAGTTCATGATTGCTACGGTGACGAGTGTAGGTTCGCAAGACATCTACGATTACTCTCTGGCGGTTGCCAATGATTGGAACGTGGGCGCGCCGGCAACTCCGACCAAGAGTCTCCTGCTTTTGATCGCGACCGATAGCGGGAAATTCTTTTCGCAAGCCAGTAAGTCCGCGCGGGCCAGTCTTCCCGACGGTCTGATCGGCGAGATGGGCCTGCGCATGAGACCGAAACTCGAGAGCGGCGGCTATAGCCAGGCATTGCTGACGGGGATCCAAGTCTTTGCGGAAATTCTCGGTGAGCGAAACAATTTCACTTTAGCCGATGTCGATCCACAAGCCGAGAATCTGGTTGCCACCCGGCAGCGGCCACGGGTTGTGAGAACAGCAAGGACTGCGCCTACGGAGACTCCGACCCCACAACCGAGTGAATCGCCGGCGCCACAACCTACAGTCCAACAAACCGAAACGCTCTCGCCGCAAATAATCCCGAATGCCACACCTCCGCCTGTGACTGCGTCGCCGGAATCAACGCAGACGCCGAAGCCTTCCGTAAGGCCACGGGTCACGCAACCATCCGAAACGCCGGCGGTTGCGTCGCCGTCGCCGAGTGCAGTTCCTCAAGAAATAACTCCGTCAGCGATAGCGACCAACTCCGCTTCGCCGAGATCGTCTCCGGAAGAGAGTCCGAGCGCGCCAACCTCGCCCAGTGTCCCTGTCCAAGTTTCAGATAATTCCGCGCGGCTTACTCGCTCATCGTCTACGGATCGCAGAACAAACGTCACGCCTCCAGCAAACCCGGAAGACGAGAAAGAAGAAGTTGAGTTAACCCTAACCAAACCCGTCGACCAGAGAATAGAACTATTGAAGGCGTTCATCGCCGCGCATCCGCAGTCGGTCGCGGTGCCGCGCGCCTTTGAACTGATCGTGGCGGCGCACGCGACCTTAGGCGATCAGAAATTACAAGCGGGCGACACGGAGGGCGGCCTGCGTGAATTTCGTCTGGCGATTTCTGAGGCGCCACCCGATATGCGCGATCCGTTGT
>QHXE01000874.1 GCA_003222835.1 Acidobacteriota bacterium
TCAGCAGGCGGGTCGACTGAGGCGCCAATTGTCATTCGCATCAACCCCGGCATGGCCTTTGGCACCGGCACACATGAAACTACCCGCCTTTGTTTGAAAGCAATCGAAAAATATTTCCGTGGCGGAAGCTTTTTTGATGTTGGAACCGGGACTGGGATCCTGGCAATCGCGGCGGCGAAAATGTTTTCTGATGCGCACATCGCGGGCTACGACACTGACGCCGAGGCGATCGAGATCGCGAAAGAGAATGCGCGACTGAACGACGTTGAAGATCGAATTGACTTCCGGGTCGGCAGCGTTGATGAGGAGACTCCATCCGCCGATCTGGTTAGCGCGAATCTTACGGCGCCCGTGATTGTTGAGTTGCTGCCATTGCTGTTGGGCGTCAGTTGTGGCCGTCTGATCTTGTCGGGAATCCTCGACTCTCAGATCGAGATGGTGCAGTCGCGTTTGTTGGAACTCGGCGCGGCTGATCTGGAATTCAGTAACGATGGCGAGTGGTTTTCAATCGTGGTATAGCAATGACTCGTCGAAGATTCTACGCGCCGCCCCAAGCCCTCTCGCTAGCCAAGAAATCGGTAACGCTGAGCGCTGAAGAAACCCGCCACGCGCGCGACGTGTTGCGCTTGCAGCGCGGCGAGGAAGTTTACGTTTTCGATGGCGAAGGACATGAGTATCGCGGTGTGATTACTGAACTCAATCGCAACTCAGTCAAAATCGATTTGCTGGAACAGGTGAAACCTCTGCATCCGGAGTCGCGTCTGGATTTAACGCTCTGCCTTGCTTTGCTGAAAGGAGAAAAATTTGATCTGGTGGTGCAAAAAGCAAGCGAGCTTGGCGCAACTCGCCTCACCCCAATTCTGACGAATCGCGCTGACGTGCGAATTCGGAGTCACGACGATGCCAAGCGAAAGCTGGTGCGCTGGCAACGCATTGCCCTCGAAGCGACAAAGCAGAGTGGCCGCGCGCGTTTGATCAAAATTGACGCGCCCGTTGCTTTTGAAGAACTGATCGAGCGCGCGGAACAAAAGGATGAACTCCGTCTGATGTTTGCCGAACGAGGAGGATCGTCGTTTTCCCAAGTCTTAGAGGATCTTGAGTTGAGGCCCACCGAAAGTATTGCGTTAATCGGGCCTGAGGGCGGTTGGACTGATGTCGAGATCGATAAAGCTACCGAGAATGGTTGGCGAATTGTGACGCTTGGGGGCCGAACCTTGCGAGCCGAGACAGCCGCAATCGTTGTGGTCACATTAATGCAACATCGCTTCGGGGATCTTGTTTGACGACGGTGCTCAGAGTACCGACTTTAGTCGGGCTTTAGTCAGAACCCAACTCAAGTTGGTACTCTAACACCGTCGCGAAGTAGTTCGCGGAACCAAAAATGATTTTGGATCGTTTATCCTGGCGGCAAGCTGAATTAACGAATGTCAGCGAGTGAACAAGACATAATTCTTCGAGCGCGTCGCGATCTCGCCCAACGGCTCGGTGTAGGCGAAGATGACATCACCGAGCAATCGGTCGAGCAGCTTGATTTTCCCGACGCTGCCCTCGGCGCACCCATCGAAGACGAAATGAGCGCGCAAGTGATTACGCCCGGCTGGCGCATTCGTTTTGGCGCGCAGAATCACTTGTATGAATATCGCGCCAGCGGGAAACAGTTAAGGTTGGTGAATTTCAAGGGCGAGAATTATCGAGTTTGAAGTGGAGCTTTGTTTTTTTTGTACTTTGTTCTTTTGAGTCTCCGAGTATGTTGAATTAGACAGAAAACGCCAAGTACAAAACACAAAGTACAAAGCACGTCTTACAATCATGTCAC
>QHXE01000875.1 GCA_003222835.1 Acidobacteriota bacterium
TGGCGATTGATTTTTCCAGCCACTCGACCGACTCTTCGTCCGGCGCACCGCCAATATCGCCGGTGCCGAAATATCGAAATCCGATTTGCCGGCCATTGCCAACGGACGTGAAACGTTCACTGGCCCATTTGGGATCGACTGAGATATCGCTGCGGATCTTCGTCACATAATCACCGGGATTGAGTGCCGCGATGACGGTATTTCCATCCACGCCTTTCCAGCGACCAATCGGAAATGGAATTCCATACGACGATCCCCAGGTTAGTTTTTGGGTAGAGAATTGTGAGAGTCCGCTATGCACCGCGATCGAGGGCAATGCGAATCCGAAGCCAAAACAATCGGGCAGATATACATCCCGACTCGCTTTGCCAAACTCCTGACGAAAGAAACGCTGTCCGTACAGCGCCTGCCTCATCAACGATTCAGGCGACGGC
>QHXE01000876.1 GCA_003222835.1 Acidobacteriota bacterium
CTCCAACAGCACTCGACGCCCGGCGTGGTTCTCGGAACCGTTGGCTACATGTCGCCAGAACAGGCTCAGGGCAAAACCAAAGAGATCGATCATCGCTCGGATATTTTCTCGTTCGGCTGCATGCTGTACGAAACCGTGACGAGACAGAAAGCGTTCGCCGGAAAAGACGCGATCGACACACTCAACAAAATTATTCGCGAGCCGGCCGCGCTGATCACTGATTTTCGTCCTGACTTGCCGAATCACCTGCAAAGAATTGTGCGCCGATGTCTGGCGAAAGATCCCGATGACCGCTATCAAACAATTAAAGACGTCGCCATCGAACTAAGAGAGTTGCGGCGTGAGTTACCCGGCCGTGCGGGGACTGATACCACCGTGCCGCCTACATCGGCGAAGTTTGGAGCAACGCCTTCAGGCGGAATTGTATCCAGCCCAAAGACATTGTTGCCTGAAGGCGGAACTCCAGGCACCCACCCGGTCTCAAGCGCTGAATACATTGTCTCTGGAATCAAGCAACACAAGTTCGCGCTGGCTGTTGCTCTGCTGGTGGTTGCAGTTGGCGCAGTCGGACTCGGCATGTATCTACACGCGCGCAATACCGAGGTCGCGATTGACTCGATCGCAGTTCTGCCGTTTCAGAACCGAAGCACCGAACCGGACAGCGACTATCTCTCCGAGGGTTTGGCGGAGTCGCTGATTTATCGTCTTTCACAGTTGCCGAACTTGAAAGTCAGCCCCACCAGTTCAGTCTTTCGATACAAAGGCAAAGAGATCGATCCGATAAAAGTCGGCAAAGAGCTTGGTGTCAGCGCCTTGCTTTCGGGCCGTATCACCCAACGCGGCGACAATCTGACGATCAGCGCTGAGTTGGTGGACGTGCGCTACAACAAATTGCTTTGGGGCGAACAATACGATCGCAAGACTTCGGAGTTGTTGGCGACGCAGCGAGAGATTGCGCGCGAGATCGTCGAGACCCTAAAGCTCAAAGTCTCTGGCCAGGAGCGCGGGCTTGCCAAACATTACACCGAAAGCAACGAGGCTTATCAGCTTTATTTGAAAGGACGATTTCACTATAACAAGCGAAGCGAAGAAGGGTTGCAGAAGTCGCTCGAATACTTTCAGCAG
>QHXE01000877.1 GCA_003222835.1 Acidobacteriota bacterium
CGCGACGGATTAACACTTGGCTGGGGCGTGGCTGGCGCGGCGTGGATCGCCACGCGAGACGACGCCGCGGCCAATGTCGAGCTGCGCGATGATGGCAGCGCTCGTGTCGCCTGTGGGGTACAGGATATCGGCACCGGCACCTATACAGTTCTCGCCCTGCTCACCGCGGACAAGACCGGTGTGCCAGTCGAGAAAGTAGAAGTGGTGCTCGGCGATACAATCCTTCCGCACGGCCCGGTTTCGGGCGGTTCCTGGGCGACCGCTTCTGTGGTTCCTGCAGTTTTTGCCGCGGCTAACAATGCAATCACAGCGCTCTTGAACGCCGCGACCACTACGCCAGGCTCGCCTTTCGAAAATCGCAAGCAGGACGATCTGGCGTTCAAAGGCGGACGAGTATTTGTCAAAACCGAAGGACCTGGCGGAGGCGTTCCGTTCGCGGACCTACTCAAACGCGCTGACCTTCGTCTCGTTACGGGCAGCGGCAGATCCGAAGGGATTTTCGGTAGCAAAGCGAAGCCGAAGTTCTCCATGCACTCATATGGTTGTCACTTTGCCGAAGTAACATGGCAACCTGAGATCGCACGGCTGCGCGTCAATCGCGTCGTCACCGTGATCGACGGCGGCCGCATCATCAATCCACTCGCCGGCCGCAATCAGATCGAAGGCGCAGTAGTGATGGGAATCGGCATGGCATTGTTAGAGCACACGACCTACGACCCGCAAAACGGCGCACCGATAAACAGCAACCTAGCCGACTACATCGTGGCCGTGAACGCCGACGTGCCACAGCTCGACGTGCACTTCCTCAATTATCCTGATTTAGAGCTCAACGCGGTAGGCGCGCGCGGCATCGGCGAGATAGGACTAGCCGGTATCGCGGCTGCGATTACTGCGGCGACCTATCATGCCACAGGCGTACGCGTGCGCGAATTGCCCATAAAAATTGAGGACCTGCTGACATCTTCCGTCTTGAGTTAAACCGTGAAAGCGCTGCAGCAGATCATCCAGCGTGTCGCGCAAAATCCATCTCGCCTCCTGGGCGCTGGCCACGGTGGTTCAGAGTTGGCCAAATGCTGCCTCGTGCATGCGCTGAAGCTTGCAACCTAAACTGCCTAACGAGTAGCCGACCATGCCAACGACACAAGAAACTCCGACGACATCACCGATCGGTCGCAAAACGCCGCGCGTAGATGGCCCGTTGAAGGTAAGCGGAACGGCTATGTATGCCTCCGACTTCCACTTTCCCGGGATGTTATATGCCGTTCCGGTCGAAGCGACGATCGCTAACGGCCGAGTGGAGAAACTCGACACAGCGGCGGCGGAAAAGATGCCCGGTGTGCGTGCTATTTTTCATCGCCAGAACATTGGAAAGATCTTCCGCTCGGTCAAAGGAGAGGGACTCAAACGCATCTGTGAAGAGCGGCGCCCACCGTTCGAGGACGATGTCGTTCGTTATTATGGCCAATACATCGCGCTCGCCGTGGCGGACACTTTTGAGACCGCCAAAGCCGCCGCCGATGCGGTCCGCGTCACGTACGACAAGGACAAGCCGAACGTCGAAAGCGATCTCAAAGCCGACGATGACCCGGAAGTGATTGAAACCACGTACGGCCCGGAGCACCGGTTGGAAAGCGAGCGCGGCGACGCTGACGCCGCTTTCGCAAGCGCGCCGGTCAAGCTCGACCAAACCTACGTCACGCCGACCGAGACGCACAACCCCATCGAACTGCAGGGGACAACCGCGATCTGGGATGGCTCGGTGTTAATGCTCTATGAGGAATCGCAGGGGATTTTCAATCTCCGGGCCGTTCTGGCGCAAATGTTCGGTTCGTCGAAAGAAAACGTCCGCGTCATCACCAAGTTTGTTGGCTCGGGTTTCGGCGGTAAGCTTTGGCCATGGACACATTGCCCGCTCGCCGCCGCAGCGGCGAGGCAGCTTGGCAAACCGGTTAAGCTCGCCATCAGTCGAAAA
>QHXE01000878.1 GCA_003222835.1 Acidobacteriota bacterium
CTATGAAGGCACCCGCGACATTCACACGCTGATGCAAGCTGATTGGGCGCTGGGATTGAAGAAAGAAAAGCCCGCGCGGAAGACTTTGCCGGCGTGGAAGTCTGCAGAGTCGCGTGGAGCGGTGGCGCTGTGAATATTCGAACACAAAGAAGCCAGGATTCCTTCAATCAGCTTGTTCTTCTCGTCTTAGTGGCTAACTGTTTTCCTGAGATTGTCTCTTAGCAATCGCCTGTGCTACCACGTCTTCGATTTCGATAAGCCTGAAAGGTTTGCTTACATAGGCGAATGCGCCCAGATCGATCAACTGCTGCGGATCTTGTTCGTTACCTTTTCCGGAAATCAGGATCACCGGCGCGTTATGGTCAAGCAACTGAACTCGTTTTAGCAATGCTATTCCGGTGAGTCCAGGCATCGCGATATCCGTCAAGATTGCGTCGTAGTTTTCCACTTCCAGATACTGAAACGCCTCCTCGGCTGTACTCGCGGTGTGACATTCATATTTTTCCGAAAACAACTCATAAAGGATCCCGCGAATGACGGCATCATCGTCAACGATTAGGATGGTCGGCATGCATGCATCATACCTGCTCTGGGCAGATTATGCTACAGCAAGTATGAGAAAACAAAAGACCAACACCATCTAGCAAGGGCGCCTACCAAAAAAGCTAGAGGAATATTTGTCAGTTCCGCGCTTCGCAGATGCGGCAGGTCCGTTCAGACCGAGTGAATTCGCTAGACCTCCTTGAAATTTCAACCGACTTAATTAAAGCGGGGAACGTTGCGGAGATTTGTACGCCAATAGAGATACCAGGTCAATGCTAGCTGGTTCGATGAGTGCGTCAAGAACTTGTCCGAACTCGCTCTCACTCTGACCTAGGGTTAGGGTGAAGCTTCGGAGGAATTAAGGAAACTACACTCTGAGAGAGGGTTGGCGTCTTCGCGAATTTGCGGGGGGAGGGGTTCCGTTTGGTTTTCAGGCGCTCGTCGTTTTCTGCTACTATGACGGCGCTTTTCTTCATTCTCGGATAACTTAGTCAGTGGTTATTTGCAGGCGGACGGTTTCTGCGCATAGGAGACACAAGATGGCGCCAGAGTTAAGGACAGAACGCGAGCTGTCGTTAGATTTTTTGCGCGTGACTGAAGCGGCGGCAATCGCCGCGGCGCGCACGATGGGCCAGGGCGATCGAAAGTATTCGGATCAAGTCGCGGTCGAAGCGATGCGCGAAGTCATGGACACCGTGCCGATGCGCGGGCGCATCGTGATCGGTGAAGGCGAGCGCGACGAAGCGCCAATGCTTTATATCGGAGAAGAAGTTGGCGGTGGTCTTGGCGTCGGCGAAGAATTGGCCGAGTCATGTTCCAAAGTTGATATTGCCGTCGATCCCTTGGAGGGAACGAACCTGTGCGCGCTCGGGGCTAACAACGCGATCGCGGTTCTGGCGGCGGCGGAACGCGGCGGTTTGCTGCACGCGCCGGACATCTATATGGACAAGATCGTGGTGGGGCCCTCGTCGCGCGGCGTGGTCGACATCGACGCGCCCGTAAAAGAAAATCTGCGTAATATCGCGCGGCGTCTCGGCCGCGATATTGAAGACTTAACCGTGATCGTTTTGGAGCGTCCGCGGCACAAGAAACTGATCGACGACGTGCGGGCCGCCGGCGCTCGCATTCGCTTGATTCCGGATGGCGATCTTTCCGCCGGCATTTCGGCGGCAGTGGCGGGCACAAACATTCACGCGGTGATGGGCATCGGCGGGGCGCCGGAAGGCGTGCTGACGGCGGCGGCCATCAAATGTCTGAACGGGGAGATTCAGGCGCGTCTGGTTTTTGATCCTGAAAGGCTAGGAGTAGATCGCGATAAAGTGCCGCCAGCGAATGAAGTCATCGAGCGTTTGAAGTCGATGGGCATAAACGATCCGAACAAGATTTACGACTCTGACGATCTCGCGCCCGGCAAGAAGATCATCTTTGCGGCGACCGGCGTGACTGACGGCTCGTTGATGCGTGGCGTCCGCTTCTTTGGTTCCGGCAAACGCACGCATTCGCTGGTGATGACAAGTGAATCGAAACACATTCGCTTCGTTGACACCGTGCACATCGAAGGCGGACCGGACACGGTGGTTAGGTTCTAGTGTCGTGTCTTTGAATTGCCTTAATAATTGGCCGGCTTTTGTGCTTGTTTCATTGATTCAGACAAGAGCGCCTTTCGCAAGTCTCCACAGGCTTCTGATTTCTAACGCTACAAAATGAGTGCAGCGGCCGTCGAACGCAATTCGGTCACAGTTGAACCGACGCACCGCGATCGTTTGGCGGTTGCGGCTTGGGCCCTCACCACTACGATTGCGCTCGCCGTTTTGGCTCTGATCATTGCTGCACCGCTTACTCAATCCGGCAACCACGCCGGGTTTGCGTCCGCAATTTACAAAGCCTTCAGCTTCGTCTGTCATCAGATTCCGGAGCGCTCATTTCATATCGCCGGCCATCAATTCGCGGTCTGTTCGCGTTGCACGGGACTGTATGCAGGCTTTGCCTTGGCCGCATCGATCTATCCGCTCGCGCGTTCATTGAAGCGCTCTGATACTCCGCGAAGGATCTGGTTGGTTCTTGCTGCGGTTCCTCTGCTGATTGATTTCGCGCTTGGGTATTTCTCGATCTGGGAGAACACACAACTGTCGCGATTTTTAACGGGTGCGCTGCTGAGTTCGGTGGCGGTCTTCTACGTCATGCCGGGATTGATTGAATTAAGTAACATGATCGCCGGACGTTTAGCTCATAGAAAGAATAATTAGATTGATTTCAATTCCGCAAAGAGGCCGCAGAATTTCCCTGAACAAGAATGAAAGCCGTCATTTTCGAACAGCACGGCGGGCCTGAGGTTCTGCAGGTCACTGAAGTCGCCGATCCCAAGATCAAAGCAAACGAAGTTCTGATCGAAGTGCGCGCCTGCGCGCTGAATCATCTCGACATTTGGGTGCGCAATGGTCTGCCTGGAATCAAGATTCCGCTGCCCCATATTCTCGGGAACGATGTCGCCGGCGTGGTCCGCGAAGTTGGCGAGTTGGTCACTTGGATCAAACCCGATGATGAAGTCATGCTGCATCCGGGTGTTTCATGCGGTCACTGCGCTGAATGCCTCGCCGGACGCGATAATTTCTGCGCGGAATACGACATCATCGGCAGCGGCCGCGATGGCGGTTACGCGGAACTTCTGTCGGTGCCCGCGGTGAACGTAATTCAGAAACCGAAGTATCTGAAATGGGAAGAAGCTGCGGCCCTGCCGCTGGTGACTTTGACCGCGTGGCATATGCTGGTAAGGCGCGCTCAGGTACAACCCGGAGAGGACGTTTTGATTCACGCGGCGGGCAGCGGTGTGGGCTCGTTAGGAATTCAGATCGCGAAGCTGCGCGGCGCGCGAGTGATTGCCACCGCGAGTTCAGATGACAAACTTGCAAAAGCGCGCGAGCTTGGAGCGGATGAAACGATTAATTATTCGAGCGATAATTGGCCGAAGCAGGTTAAGCAATTAACGAACGGCCGAGGTGTCGATGTGGTGTTTGAGCATACGGGCGAAGCGACCTGGCCCGGATCGATTCTATCGTTGAAGAAAGGCGGCCGATTGGTGACTTGTGGCGCGACCAGCGGTTACGACGCGCGTACTGACCTGCGGCATGTTTTCTATCGTCATCTAACCATTCTTGGTTCGATGATGGGATCGAAAGCTGACCTGTTAACGGCGATGAAATTCATTGAGACTGACCAGATTCGCGCCGTAGTCGATCGCACACTACCACTTCGCGAGGCGCGCAAGGCGCATGAGTTGATGGAAGATCGAGCACAGTTTGGGAAACTGGTGTTGCTGCCTTAAGGAATGTGTTAGAAGCCCGACCGTAAGGGAGGGCTCGTCACGAACACACGATCAAGAACCATTGGAAGCCCTCACTCACGGTCGGGCTTCTGACACAACTCACTTGCCCGAATAATCCTCGACCTTGAATCTTTTTTCCAATGCCGCCATTTGTGGCGGGTCGATCGCGAAGTTCGAGCCGCCGATTACCTTTCGGTTTGAATCTGTCGTCACCCAATCGACAACACTCGGGGCGTTAGTACGCAGAGCCTCTGAGTCTTCCTTCGTGAATTCTCTTCCGTCTTT
>QHXE01000794.1 GCA_003222835.1 Acidobacteriota bacterium
TGAAGGCGCTGTTTGAAGCACGCAGACTTTGATCTATATTCCGGATCAGAGTTTCATTTAGCAAAATTGTCATCAGCTTTTCCCGGCAGTTTCTGCATAAGCAGTAGCTGACTGTATTACCAAACTCCGGTCACTAGCAACCACCTTCGCGGCATGCTCGACCGCAACGCGGTTGCGCCCATCAGCCCGATGTTGCCGTTGCGACCACGTTGGGAAGCGCAGCCGGCCACAACCCTTTCAGGGTTCACAACACTCGTCAACACCGACGTCCCAAGGTAGCTGCGACGGCAACCTTGGGCTGGAGGATGCAACCGCTTTGCGGTTGTACCGCGACTTCAGCGCTATCTTTCTTCAATGGCAAGTGAGCGCAGTCCTATTGACATTTATTCCATCCTAGACCTACTCTCCTCTGGTTTCGCAGACTCCGCAAGCTCATTCGCACTATGCCCGACAAGACACGCAAAGACACCTTCCGCCGGCTGGTAGTACTGGCAGTTCTGCTTGCCTTCTCTATTATCTGTTTGGTCTCGCGGTCGGCGATCAGAATAAGCGTCGCTCAAAACACCTCTGCCGATTACAAGAATTTCGAAGCGCCGCAGATTCATCCATTAGCGATCATTCCCGATGGCACTCGTCTGCTGGCGGTGAACACGCCGAATGGAACTCTCTCAGTCTTTCATGTCACCGGAAATGCACTCACACTGATGGCTGAGATTCCAGTGGGGCTTGAGCCTGTCAGCGTCACTGCTCACAACAACAACGAAGCCTGGGTGGTGAACTGGCTTTCAGATTCAGTGAGCGTAGTTGATCTTAGTCGCTTTAAGACTGTGCGCACATTCGACGTTGGCGACGCAGCAGAAGGAATTCGCCTTCGTTTGCGTCTCCGGAACGAGCGAGGTAAAGGTTTTAGATCCTGCCTCACCTTCGACCGCGCCGCAGGTAATCGCAATTCGGGCGAAACAACCGCGAGCGCTGGCGCGTGATTCTTCGGGCGCCCAAGTCTTTGTTTCTGTCTTCGAATCAGGAAACCAAACGACCGTCGTCCCCGCTGTCCAGGTCAGGGCCAACGGTGGACCGCCGCCGCCTTCACCAGCAATGGATACGAGGCTGCCCGCTGCGCCGAACGTGGGTTTGATTGTGAAGTGGAACGGCAGCGCGTGGGCCGACGAAACCGGCAACACGAAATGGAACTCAGTTATTCCGTACACGCTCTCCGATACTGATATCGCAGTCATCGATGCGCACGGCCTCAATCCATCCGTCAGCACGCTCGTGCGGGGAGTTGGTACGCACATCGGAAATGCGGTATTCGACGCGAGCGCGAATCGTCTTTTAGTCGCGAATGATGAAGCACGCAACCTCGTTCGTTTCGAGCCGAACGTACGCGGTCACTTCCTGAATAGTCGAGTTACAACAATCCGGTCGGCTCCGACGCTGAGCGGGCCATTAGCCTCGCCTTACCCGCTGATATTGCCCGCGCCGCTGATGGCACGCTCTATGTTGCTGCCACAAGTTCGGCCAAAGTCGGCGTACTGAATTCTCAAGGCGCCGTGCAGTCGCGCATCGCGGTGGGCCAGGGACCGACCGGGCTGGCTTTGAATGGTCCTCGCAATTTGCTTTACGTGCTAAATCGTTTCGACGAGACGATCAGCATCGTCGATCTCGCAACTCGCGCCCAAATCGCGACGTCGCCAGTCGGTTTCAATCCTGAGCCTGACACCGTCCGCAATGGCCGCCGATTCCTCTACGACACCAGCCTCTCGGCGCACGGAGATTTATCGTGCGCAAGTTGCCATCAGAACGGGCATCGAGATGGACTAGCCTGGGACCTCGGCGATCCGCAAGGGCAAATGCTAACAGTTAATGGCGGCTTGCTGGGGGCGCAGTCAAATTTTCATCCGATGAAAGGACCGATGACCACGCAATCGCTGCGCGGCATCATCAGCAATGAACCGCTGCACTGGCGCGGCGACCGAGCGTCTCTGGCAAACTTCAATCCGGCTTTTCAAAGTCTTTTGGGCGGGCCACGTCAACTTACGACTGATGAAATCAACGCTTTCACGACTTTCGTCAGGACCTTGACCTATCCGCCAAATCCGAACGAGAACCCGGATCGCACAATGCCCAATCCGGCCACTGGTCCAAGCGCGGCGCGCGGTGCTCAACTATTTAATGCGACGACATTCGACGCCGGCGTTTTCACTTGCAATCAATGTCATACGGCTTCGCCGGGATTTGGCCCGGGCACCAACAAACTAATAATTCCCGCAATCGCTTTAGGTGAATCACAAGACTTCAAAGTGCCGCAACTGCGTGGTGAATATCAGAAGCTGGGATTGTTGAATGCGCCGGGAGAACAAATCAGTGGCTTTGGATTTATTCATGATGGTTCGATCGACAATGTTTTCGACTTTCTGCACGCGCCGGTATTCAATTTTCAGAGCGATAGTCAGCGCCGCGATGTCGAGCAGTTTGTGCTGGCGTTTGATACTGGGACGCCGCCAGCGGTTGGTCTGGAAATAACCGTCAACAGCAGCAACAAATCGGCGAACGCGACAACCGCCCGAGTCAACCTGTTAATGTCGCAAGCGAGCGCGGGCAATTGCGATCTTGTCGTTCGCGGAATCTACAACGGAGCCCTGCGCGCTTTCTTGTTCAGTGGCAATGGACAATTTCAAACCGATCGGCAAAGCGAGGCGCGAGTTACTTCGCAGACGCTTTTGCAAGCGGCCGGAGATGGAGCCGAGCTGACTTTCCTGGGTGTGCCCGTCGGCGCGGGACGCCGCCTGAGCGTCGACCGCGATGGCAATGGAATTCTCGACGGCGACGAACCCCGGCTGAATGCGATTGACGCGGCACAATTTTTTGTCTGGCAGCATTATCTCGACTTTCTCAATCGCGAACCTGATCCGAGCGGCCTGGCGTTCTGGACCAACGAGATCAATTCATGTGGCAGCAACGCGCAGTGCATCGAAGCCAAGCGCATCAACGTCTCGGCCGCCTACTTCCTTTCGATTGAATTTCAGCAGACAGGTTACTTGGTCGAGCGCATCTACAAGGCTGCGTACGGCGATGCGAGCGGCAC
>QHXE01000795.1 GCA_003222835.1 Acidobacteriota bacterium
CTCATCCCTGACGGGATGAAATCTTCGTCAGACATCTGCACTGCGAACGGCGGCGACGATTCCGCGTGCGCTATCTCTATTGTACCAACTCCGAAGTCAACACCGCCCCACCCAGACTTGGTAGCGTCGCCATGATCTTCACGACCTTGTGTGAGTCTTTCGCGATCCAGACCGTTTGCTTGTCGGCTTCATCGTTCGTATCCACGATTTCGACTTTGTATGCCTCGAACGCGCCGGCGGGAACGGTGACGCTTTCAGTGCCGACGACCTTCAATTGCTTGAGCTGGGCCTTTTGTTTTTGGACATCAAAGTTGCGGAACGTTGTGCTGTAATTTGCCGCCAACGGCAACCGAGCCAGGACATCGAAAGCACCACCGCCGTCGGCAAAGACAACTCCGCCAACATCAGCCGAAATCGGCTTGCTCTGGCCATTCATCGTCATCGTGCCCGTCGCTTTCCCGTCCTTGAAATCAAGCTCAATTACCGCTCCGCCTTGATTAATCGAGCGATGCTTCAAAACCAGGCTGCCTTTCTCGATGGTCGAAACGTCTACGATTTTTCCAAAGGGAGTGTCCGCGGTTTCGGTTGCCACCCACGCCCCGCCATCTTCTTTAATTTCCGTTGTGGTAGTGAGCGGAATGCTCTGGGCTCCGGCCACAATAGTCGCTTTGTACTTAAAGGTTCCGCTGCTCAGATCGACAGCCGGTTTTGGAGCGCCGGCCGATGCGTCGACCTTCTTCGGCATTGTCACGCTCTTCACATCGACGGTGATTTCCTTCAAACGTTGCGCGACTTCAGGCGTCGCGCCTTCCTGAAACCGGCCACCGAGATATTTCGCAAAAAACTTCTCGGCTTCGGAAAACATCGCCATGTTATTAACGGGTCGAGCGAAGCCATGCCCCTCATCGGGCGCAACGATGTACTCAACTGGGAAGCCGCGATCCCGCAATGCGATTACGATCTGATCGGCCTCGCGTTTGTTGACGCGCGGATCGTTTGCGCCTTGCACGACGAGCAAAGGCGTCTTGATCTTATTCGCAGAGTTCAAAGGCGACTGACGATTGAGTTGGGCTTTGCCTTCCACCGTTGTCGGGTCGCCCATGCGCTGATAGAAAATCTGCCGGCCGGCTTCCCAATACGGTGGAATAGTTTCCAGCAGCGTGATTAGATTCGATGGTCCTACGTAATCGACCGCACCGGCATAAAGATCGGGCGTGAACGTAACGCCCGCAAGCGTGGCGTAGCCTCCATACGATCCACCCATGATGCCGACATGCTTTGGATCGGCGATGCCTTCAGCGACCAGATACTTCACGCCCCAGGTTATGTCGTCCTGCATCTTGTCGCCCCACTGCTTATTACCGGCGTCGATGAATTTCTTGCCATAGCCGGTCGAGCCGCGGAAGTTTGGTTGCAGCACCGCATAGCCGCGGTTGGCCCAGAACTGGGCGAAAGGATTGTAGCCCCAACTATCACGCCCCCAAGGTCCACCGTGCGGGAAAATGACCACCGGCAAGTTCTTCGGCGTTACTGCTTTCGGCAGCGTAAGGTAGGCCGGAATTTCGAGCCCATCGGACGATTTGTAATGCACCGCCTTCATCGGCGCGAGATAATCGCGGTTCAGTTTCTCGCGACCGCGGTATTGAAGCGTCAGTTTCTTCGTTTGCCGATCGAACAGATACCGCTCACCTGGTTCCGTATCGCTGTAGGCCGCGAGCAGCCAAAGGCGCTCATCTTTCGTCGAAGAGGCAAAGGCAATCTCTTTGGCGGGCAGTTGCTTTTGCAGGAAGTTGTAGTCAGCTTCGAACGCCTTGTCCTTCCAATAGACGCGCACGCGTTCGTCTTGATAGGTCGTGGCAATTAGTTCATCGCTCACTTCCGAAAATGATGTGCCGCCCAAATCAACCCGCTTCAGCGGATCGGATTCGATCAATTCTTCTTTGCCGTTGCCGGGGTTGAAAAGCTCGAGCTTCGTTAGATCAGTATTCGCGCCTTTGTTTGTTTCAAAATAAACTCGCTGCCCGTCTTTGTGAAAGCGAATGGGATTGCACGTTTCGAATACGTTGCACGAATAAACTTTGGTGAACCCTTTGTCATCGACGCGCAGCACTTCCGTGTCGCCACTGTCGGTGGCTCTGGTGGCGATCCGAAGCTGGCCCTTGAGATCGAACACCCAGCCGGTTATGCGATCGGTGTTTTGGCGAATCAATGTGCGTTCGCCGCTTGAGATCTTAACTTTGTAAAGATCGTGCCAGGCTTTGTCGCGATCGTTTATCGCCACGTAAAGAATGTC
>QHXE01000599.1:0-1349 GCA_003222835.1 Acidobacteriota bacterium
TCGGTAAGTGCGCTTTCCTTGGTCCTTTCAAAGGTCATCGCATTGTTCAGCGCTGACGCTGCGTGTTGCGACACCGATTCAAGCAATCGCACATGTTCAGTTGTGTAGGACGTACGGCCCTTTGAATACAGAGTAATCGCACCGAAAGCGCCGTCTTCTCTGATTAACGGCGAAACCAAAACGCCGCGATACGTTCTGACAATGTCGTCGGGCAATCCCGCCAAATCCAACTCGGGGGACGAGTTGCACATCGAGCGGCCGTTGGCAATTACCCATCCGGTAATGCCGTCACCAACGCTCATGCGCCGGCGGTCAAAGAGATCCGCGTGATCGCCAACCGCATGAATCGCGATTGCCTTACCAGAACGATCGTCGACCACAAAAATGATACAGGTGTCGAAAGGCACAATTGCGCGCAACTTGTTGGAGATCAGCGTAACGGTATCGTTCATGTTCAATGACGAACCGATGGTCTGCGCAATTTCATGAAGCGCGAAAACCTCGCGCTGTGCCTGGGTGATTGAGCGGAAGCCCAAGCCCTTATCCGGCGCTCCAATCGAATCGGAGGCGAGCCCGGCGTCAGGCCTGGTCTTAGTGGTGAGGTCGATGTTTTCTGAGGCCACCTGCTCCTGAATGTCTTCCGAGGCTATCAACTGGTCAAATTCCACCACATGCAGCGTGAAGAGATCTACGACCTTCGGATCAAAGGACGCACCGCTCATTTTGTGCAACAGCGCGAGTGAGTCTTCACGCTTCATGCCCTTGCGATAAGGACGATCGCAACGCGTGGCATCATAGAAATCAACGACTGAGATAATGCGGGCGACCAGCGGAATCTGCTCCGCCTTGAGGCCTTTGGGGTAACCGCTGCCGTCCCATTTTTCATGGTGGTAGCGGACAATATCTTCTACCGGATAAGGAAAGTTAACTCGCTTCAGAATATCGCCACCCACGGTCGGATGAATCTTCATTTTCGCGAATTCCGCCTCCGTGAGCTTGCCCGGTTTGTTGAGGATGTACTCGGGCACGGCCAATTTACCGATGTCGTGCAGTAACGCGCCCGCGAAGAGAGCTCGCAATTCCTGCTCGCCTACTTTCAAGAGCCGACCCATCTCACTCGCGTAAATCTGAGTTCGCCGCACGTGGCCGTGAGTCGTCTGGTCTTTAGCATCGATTGCAATCGCCAGCGACTCGATGGTGTTCATGTGCAGATCGGCAATCTCTTCCATGTAATGAAGCTTTTCGGCCTGCGCGCGCGTAATTTCGCTCACCCGCTTCTCGTTGAAGCGGTATAGCAAGTGCACCAGGCCCACGATCAGAATACCCACGAAGAGGAATGGAACACCGCG
>QHXE01000599.1:1360-10158 GCA_003222835.1 Acidobacteriota bacterium
GACTTTCATGTGAAACGGTTACTCGGCCTTGACCTGAGCAGAACGAATTGAAAGCGATCGTGCCAAATGTGCTCAGGGCATATTGGACGATGCCGAATACACAGAGCGGAAAAAGAAGGAGATCCAAGACCAGGCCGTGTTCATTGCCGGTTACTGCTCCACCGGCGAAGGTCCCGATCATTAATCGATAAACCAGGGACGCCACGAAGGTTGAGATGATGGTCATCCCAATCGCAAATACAGTGGACCACCGCTCGGCAAGCGAGAAAGAAGCAAGGAAACCAACGATAGCCGCCAGGATTATCGCCGGACCCGCGCTTTCAGCCGGAGGCAGCGTGTAGATCATGACCGCGAGGAAGATAAGCGCGTCCGCTACGGACTTGTGGGTTTGGCTACTGCCATCAACATTGGTGACTGGAACGGTGAAGCGGCTGGAAAGAAGGGTCAACACTACCAGCAAAACGAACGGTAATAGGCCGCTCCACCCTAAAAGGGGCAGTCGTATGGTCGAGACAACCGCCGCTATTAGCAGCGCCCCCCCGATTGTGGCGACGCCACTAACCAGCAGCAGACTCTTCCAGTTTGATCTTGGCATTTCGATTCTGTTTCGCTCTTACAGAGATGACGCAGTTTGGAGGAGGACTCGAAGAGAAATGTTTTTGGTCAGAACGAATGTTGTCGCGCAGTTAACAACAGCCAACAACGTTGACCGCCCGTAAGAATAGCGTTTCTAGGCGGCCTGAGTCAATGGTTTTCAGAGCTGTTGTTATTTTCTAGCCGGTTTTTGAGGGTCGCGGCGCAAAGGCTAGCTCAGCCTCGGGTCAATTGCTTAATCAGTTCGCCGGAGCTATGCACCGGAGTTTGACACGTATAGGCTTCGCAGACAAAAGCGGTCGGCTGATCGTTCAGGGTGTTTCGTTCGCGGAGCAAGGGAACGAAAGCGGCAGCTTCTGCCTGGGCTTCGGTGCATAAGGCAACGACCCGATTGGGAAGATAAGTTTGCCAGACTGTGCTGACGAGTTCATCCAGACGCGAGTCGGATGCGGCGCCCACAATCGCAATCTCGTGCGGCGAATCCAGATAGAAATCCAGAGCACAGAGGGCAAAGCCGAATGCCGATGGATATCTGCGAATCTGATTGGCCATCAGTCGCAGCACATCCGTAGCGCGCCGGTGATAATCCTGGTTTCCCGTGAGAAGGGCCAGCCTTAGCAACGAAAGCCCCGCGATGGAATTCCCCGAGGGAGTTGCGTTGTCGAGGAACTCTTTCGAGCGCACTATTAACTGTTCGTGGTCTTTTCCGGTGAAATAAAATCCGCCCGCGTCTTCGTCCCAAAATTGTTCGATCATCTTGTCGGCAAGCGAGACCGCAGCTTGGATCCATCTCAACTTGCCGGTCGCTTCATACAGCGATATCAAGCCATCGATGAAGCAGGCGTAGTCCTCCAGGTAACCATTTAGTTTGGCCTGGCCGTCTTTGTAAGTCCGAAGCAGGAGATCGTTCTTCTGCATTTGATCGAGAAGGAAACTCGCATTGGCTTCGGCGACCTGTCGATAGTCCGGACGGTTGAGAATGGCGGCGCCCTCGGCAAAGCTGCCCAACATTAATCCATTCCACGCCGTTAGAACTTTTTCGTCGCGACCTGGTTTGACGCGTCGCTCACGGATGTCGAAAAGCTTGCGCCGGCCGGCATCGATGATCTTACTCAATTCCTCGACTGAAACACCGAGTCGCTTCGCAGTGTCTTCCAGCGATGACCCAACGTGCAGGATATTCTTAGCTTCAAAATTTCCGCGCTCGGTGACGTCGAAGTATTCGCAAAACAGATTGCCATTATGCTCGCCCAACGCGTCGACGATTTCCTGCCGCGACCAGACGAAGAATTTCCCTTCGACGCCTTCGGAGTCCGCGTCCTGACTCGAATAAAAGCCGCCGGCGGCATCCGTCATCTCGCGGACCACATAATCAAGCGTCTCTTGGGCGATGCGGCGCGCAAAATCGTCCTTTGTCACCTGAAAGAGATGCAGATATAAACGCGTCAGGAGCGCATTGTCATAGAGCATCTTCTCGAAATGCGGCACCAGCCATTGCGCGTCTACCGAGTAACGATGAAACCCGCCTCCGAGCTGATCGTACATCCCACCTTCGGCCATCTGGCGGCACGTGTGCTGGACCATTTCCAGCGCCTCGCTTGAATTCCGGCGATGATAAGTGTGGAGAAAGAACTCGAGCGTCATAGATGGGGGAAATTTAGGCGCGCCACCAAAGCCCCCATGCACACGATCGTAATTCGCAGCGATGCGGCGATACGCACTGTCGAGAATTTCAATCGTGAGCATCTCGCGCGAAGATTCAGCGAGTCCGACTCGCCGCAGCTCGCCGAGCATCGAAGTGGCAGTATTAGCAACCTGATCCGGTTGTGAACGATAAGCCTCAGCGACACTCATCAAGACGCGCGGAAAGCCAGCCATGTTGTAGCGATCTTCCGGGGGAAAATAAGTCCCGCCGTAAAACGGCACGCCGTCGGGTGTCAGGAACATGGTCATCGGCCAGCCACCATGCCCGGTCATCATCTGTACGGCGTTCATATATATCTGGTCGAGGTCGGGACGCTCTTCGCGATCGACTTTGATGTTCACAAAATTTTCATTCATCAGTTTCGCGATCGCTTCGTTCTCGAACGATTCGTGCTCCATGACGTGGCACCAGTGACAGGCCGAATATCCAATGCTCAGCAGGATCGGCTTATTTTCGGCGTGAGCCTTCGCCAGCGTTTCCTCACTCCAGGGATGCCAATCGACGGGATTATGCGCGTGCTGAAGCAGGTAGGGGCTGGTCTCGTCAATGAGGGCGTTTGTGTATTTATGATCTTTCACTCGGGTCGCCTTTCGGAACGCAGACAGATCAGCCTTTGAACCAATACTTCGTTTCCTTGGCCCAGGCGCTGTTAGGATATCGCTGATGTAACAAATCGAAAGCCGCTTTGGACCAACGTCCGGTATCTTTGTCGGTGCAGCCGTAGCGAGTCGCCTTAACTGCCAGATGAAGCGCTTCCGGCGCGCGCCTATCTGCGGGGTTCTTCTCGGTCCATTCGACGGCGACGCGACAGAGGTAGTTCGGGGCGGCGCCCAACGCTTGGAGCGAAGCGTACTGTCTCGATGCCAGACTCTGCGATGGTTTGAGAAACTCAGGCGGCACCACCGGCTTCGCTTTGGTCTCTGCTTGGCCTTCGCCTTCGGACGGCGCGCCGGATCGTGATGACGGCGGTTCGGCACACCACCAATTATCGCGATAGCTGTCAATTTCGTTTATCGGCGAGGTGCGTCCAATGCCGTAAGAGACGTGAGGCCTCAGTCCTGGAAACTTCAGTGAGAGGTAAGCGGCGGCAAAGCGCCGAGCGTCGGCCGTAGCTGCGATTTGATATGCAGCCAAAAACTCTTTCAACTCAGGATGCATCTCCTGTAAAAGTGATGCGGCTTGCGCCGCTGTCTCGCGATCGTCGATGAGCGCGGCGCGGACGAAAGCCGCTTGAGTCACATCTCGTCGTAGATTGGGAGCGAGGATCCGGCTCCGCGCGGCGTCCCGAATCACGCTCATCGGCATTGCCTTGTTAAAGACGTTCGCGGCATCCTGATCAAAAAACAACTCACCGCCCTTGGTATTTTCCTTAGTCTCGATCTCCTCTTCAGGAATTTCGCGACCGTCGCTGTCATCGCTGAAGCCGGCGGGCTTGCGTTGCGCCGTTTGTAGAAATTCTTCGAGGTTCCGAGCCAGAGTCATTCTTTGCGCCAGCAGGAGATTCAACGCCGAGGCCGGAAGGTTTTGACGATCGTTGGCGAGATCGCGATCGAGTGCGGCGCGAGCTTCGTCGACTCTTTTAGCTTCCATCAATAAACGAACGCTGTGGAAGGCGACTGAAGCGAAAGCGGGAGATCGATGATCGACTCGCGCCGCCGCGCTCAAGAGAGCGTCACTTTGTTGTCCGGTCGCGGTGGCTTTCGAGATTGCCGCGAGCAACCATGGCAACGCGCGAGTTTTCTGCCATTGGCCCAATGAATAATTCGCGGCTGCGGCGGATTGATCCTGAAAGGTAAGAATCCAGTCGCTCAATTCGTCGGCCCTCACTTCCGTCGGGAGCTTTTGCTTGTCTACTTTTTCGTCATCGCCCACAAACTTATCCAGCAGAACGGTGTAATCCCAAACGGCCTGCTTGAAATCTGCTCTGCCGTCTTTAGCGATGATCGCGTGCGCCAATTCGTGAAGAGTTTCTGCCGGGCGCAGACGCAAATGAACAAGATTCAAAAGGCGAGCGGCTGCCTGGTGGGACGAAGCGAGCGATTTGTCTTTGAGAATGGCATTCAGTCGAGTCTCAGCTTCGGTTAACGGAGCCACGCGTTCCTCATCCTTGTCTGCAAAGCTTCCTTTGCGCAGCAGCGAGCGCGCGGCCAGATACGGGGCGTTGTCGTGCCACGGAGAAGAACGATCGCGGGCAATCGCGTCAAACTGTTGTCGCGCTTCATCGAAGTTACCAGCGTAGAAATTAGCTGCCGCGATTTGGTAGGCGCGATCGGCGCGAATTAGCGCATCTTGATCAGGTCGGGCGCTGTCGGGTACCTGCCGACCATCCCGGCAATTCGAGAAGACAGTATCTTGCGCGGCAATCCAATCTCGTACTTGAGCGCTATCGGCGCCGAATCGTTTTATTCGTTCATTCAGAGTCGCGACGGCGTTGTCGAAGGCGTCCTCCTGACAATTAAGAAAGCTTTCGTACTCATGGGGCTTCTCGCGATTGCGAAACGCACGAATCTCCGCTGAAGCTGCAAGTACGGGCACCTTGCTCCGGGCATCGAGCCACTTCTTAATCCAAGCTGAATCATCTAATTCACCGCTGTAGTTCAGGCGTGCATCCCAGAGGGCTTTGATGGCACTTGCTTCGTTGGGGCTGAAACCGGCTCCGCTCAAATTCCGATATGCGGCGACCAGGTACGAACGCGCCCAGCTTGGTTCCACGACTCCGAGTTTGCCCGCCGCGAATTGCTCGAGTGGAAAGTCCGGATGCTTGCTATAAACGAAGATCGCGTCGGTAAAAAACGGACCGCACGCCTGAGTTGAATGTGGAAGCAGGAAAGAAACAAACCCGATCAATGCGAGAAAAGCGATTATCCTCCGGGGAAACCTTGCAATCATTTTCTTGACTCCATAATTGAGCGGACCGAACTCGCGGTCCACGGGTCAGGGCTAAAAACGTAGAGCCGCCGCGACGAAGAAAGGTTTTGGCGCGGCTCATCTGTGGAGATACCAACGCTGTGGCGACACAACGGGGAAGTAAAATCCTCGCCGCCATCCAGGCGGTTGGCAATTTCCTTTCCGTCAGCGGCCATCCGAAACAACATTGGCACGGCTTCGTCGATCGGCAAATCTGAAAGCCAGTCGTCGTCCATGCACCATGAAGCAAGTGCGGTGATCGACAAACCTACGCGCTTCGGCAAGTGGCGTCGGACGGCCATAATTACTTCACGATAGAAAGCCCGTTCAGAGTGTGTCGCGTCAAAGTCGATCTGAATGCTGGCGACGTTCGGCAGCGACGCCATCTCTGTGATCGCGACCACTAATTTGCTGCCCTGTTCGTTCGAGAGTTCAGGTTTCTTGACCGCATCCGATTCAACGCGGGCGACGGCAACGACGGTCACTCCTTCCGGCAGTTTCAAAGGTTGAAGCCGTGGTCGCGTAAAAACGTCATTGCCTTGCAGGTGAATTGTGCGCGCCAGAAATGCCACGGCGATTCGATTACGATCTATGAAGGTCAGATCGGTCGGCCGCTCCCAGGCCCAGAGGATCAATGACGGGTGTTTGTTCGAAGACGCAGCGAGTTTGTTTGACCTGTGTTCTCTGAAAAAGGATCGACTCGTGACGCCGAAAGTGATCGAACCGAGCACCAGAGTTGCGGCAATGAAGGCAGTAATGTTTTTGGTCGAAAATGCAGTCTTCATGAAGCAACGCGGATTCGAGACATGATACTATACGACCCATAGAACATATAAACCGTATTTCACCATGAACAGCAGCCTCATTCCCCCGCATGGCGGTTACCGCGAACTCAAATCATTTCAGCACGCCGAACTGGTCTATGATTGCACGGTAAAGTTCTGCGATCGGTTCATCGATCCTCGATCTCGAACTCACGATCAGATGGTGCAAGCTGCGCGCAGCGGGCGTCAGAACATTGCCGAGGGCAGCCAGGCTTCCGGCACTTCGAAGAAATTCGAGTTGAAGCTGGTAAGTGTCGCACGGGCCAGCCTTGAAGAGCTGTTGTTGGATTATGAGGACTTTCTTCGCCAACGCGGCCTGACATTGTGGGGAAAGGATCATCCGACGGCGCAAGTCATTCGCAGCCTGGCTTACGAAACAAATAGGTCGTATTCGACTTATTCGCCCTATATTGAAAAGTCCCCGCCTGAAGTAGCCGCAAACACTATTATCTGTCTGATCCATCAGACAAATTACCTTCTCGATCAACAACTGCGACAGCTTGAAAAAGCGTTTCTCCAGGAGGGCGGTTTCACTGAACGCCTTTACAGAGCACGAACCACCGCGAGGAGAAAAGAATAGGACCTATCTGACTTATTCGACCTATTGCTTATGGAACGCGAAAGCTTGGAGATGGACGTGGTTTTCGTGGGCGCCGGGCCGGCGAATTTAAGTGGCGCGTTGCATCTCGCGCGCTTGGTCGCTGAGCACAACGAAGCCGTTACCGGTGGAAAGCGGGAAGGGAAGTCGCTTGGCGAGATCCAGATCGCAGTCATCGAGAAAGGTTCATCAGTCGGCGCGCATATCCTTTCCGGCGCGGTGATGGATCCGCGCGGACTGGCCGAGCTGATTCCCGATTTTGTCGAGCAGGGCGCCCCACTGGAATCGCCGGTCAAGGAAGATCACTTCTTGTATCTCACCCCGAAACACGCCATTCGCTCGCCGATTAATCCGCCGCCGCTCAACAATCACGGTTACTACATTGTTTCGCTCAACCGCCTGACCGCCTGGTTGGGCGAAAAATGCGACGAGGCCGGCGTCAATATTTTTCCTGAATTTCCCGGGGCCGAGATGCTTTACGATGCGGACGATCGCGTCGTGGGCGTGCGCACGGGCGACAAGGGAATCGACAAGGAAGGGAAGCGCAAAGCGAACTTTGAGCCGGGTGTCGATTTGCTCGCCAGGGTCACGGTGCTGGGCGAAGGCGTGCGCGGCTCGCTAACCAAGAAGTTAATTCAGCGGCTTGGCCTGGACGAGGGACGCGAACCGCAGGTTTACAGTCTGGGCGTGAAAGAGCTTTGGGAGCTGCCCGACGATCGTTATCCGACTGGCCGTGTGACGCACACGCTTGGCTTTCCGTCTGATCAATGGACCTATGGCGGCGGTTGGATTTACGGAATGCAGAATCAGGTTTTAAATCTGGGCTATGTCACCGGCCTCGATTATCGCGATCCGCTGATCGATCCGCACGCGGAATTTCAGCGCTTCAAGACGCATCCATTCGTGGCCCGATTGCTTGAGGGCGGCAAGATGATTCGTTATGGCGCGAAAGCAATCGCAGCCGGTGGCTGGCATGCAGTGCCACGACTTCACGCTGACGGGGTGTTGATTGTTGGCGATAGCGGTGGCTTTTTGAATGCTGCACGTCTAAAGGGAATTCATTCAGCAATTAAGAGCGGGATGCTGGCCGCGGAAACAATCTTCGAGGCGTTGCTGGCGGAAGATTTTTCGGCGGAGAAACTGCAAAGCTACGAGCGTCGTGTGAAGGAAAGTTGGATTACACGCGAATTGCGCCGCTATCGAAATTTTCATGCGGGCTTTCGGCATGGTCGTTGGCTGGGAATGGCTAATGCCGGCTTGCAGTACATAACCGGCGGGCGAGCCTGGGGAATTTTTGATCGTGACCATCAAGAGCCCGGCCACGAAGCGATGCAGAAGCTTTCAGCGTACGGTTATGGCGGAGACAATGCGGCCCAACGATACAAAGATCTTCGACTTGACGGCACGCTCACCTTCAGCAAAGTTACCGACGTCTACCATGCCGCCGTCGCGCATGATGAAGATCAACCGGCGCATCTGCATGTGCTCGATACGAACGTGTGCGCGACTCGCTGTGCGGAAGAGTACGGCAATCCCTGTCAGCGCTTCTGGCCCGCAGCGGTCTATGAAATGGTGGGTAATGCCGATGATCATCGTCACCTGCAAATCAACTTTTCAAACTGCGTCCACTGCAAGACGTGCGACATCATGGACCCTTACCAGATTATCAATTGGGTTACACCGGAAGGCGGTGGCGGACCGGATTACAAAGGGATGTAGGTCGGGCGGATTATTTTTCATTTGTCATTTGACATCCTCCATTTGCCATCTTCCGTTCGCGCCTTGTTCGTACTAGACGTTCCAAATCACCGTTGAGGAAGAACGAAAGGCCCTTGTTTACGGAAATGGCCAATGAAAAATGTCAAATGGTGAATTCAACTTACAAGTGCAACAGTTGAATTCATCTTCGCTCCAGAGGAGCGAGATGTTTATAGCTACGAGCGCACCCCCAAAGTTCTCGCTCCGCCAGGAGCGAAACCCGGCAGCAGGATCTTCGTCGAGGCAGGCAAGAGCGGTTGCGCTCCTATGGAGCTTCGGAGTAAAGAAAGGACCGCCAGGCTATAAACATCTCGCCCGTCTGGGGCGAAGCGACAAACAATATTCCGTTGCACTTCCAACTTGAATTCGGGAATGACGATTGAAAAAATGTTATGTCTCTTCCCTCGGTTCT
>QHXE01000600.1 GCA_003222835.1 Acidobacteriota bacterium
CCATGCCTCCAGCGGGATCTCCATTGGTTCCGCGTAGAAGCCTGTGGCGAGGGTAGCCCTGGCGTTAGAAACGAAGATGTCCAGGCCGCCGAATTGGGACTTGATGGTCTCGAACATGCGCTGGATGTCCGCAACCTTGCCGATATCCGCCTTGATCACCAGAGGCGCCGCACCGCGCTCTTTAAGGAGGCGAGCGGCGTCTTCGGCGGCCGCGTCGTTCTCCTTGTAGTTGATTGCAATTCTTTTCACCCCCTGCTCAGCGAGCTTCAGCGCAATTCCGCGGCCAATACCGCGTGATGCCCCTGTGATCAGAGCGGTCTGCTGCGTGAGCGTGATTGGCATGACACCCTCCCGTTCGCGTGGACGGATCGACAGGATTGATCTCGATCTCGTGTACTACACTTTGCACATGTCCATGGGAAAACGCGTCCGCGAGCGGCAGCCGGAAATGTGGGTGGCGACGAATTTTCCGACGGCCGCCAGTCAGCCATTCTACAACCGATTGAATCAGCGGCTGGCCGAGCACTAATTCGATGATTTCGTCGAAGGTCAGTGTCAACCATTCTATGTGGAATCATGGGACGGTCGGGCCTGCCGGTAGGCATCTACTTCCGGCTGTTGTTGCGATAATGGCCACGATTTTCATATTCCCTGATTGGATGAGATTGTACTGAATTACTTCTGAACTGGTGACCCAGTTCGTGGATTGTCGGCAAACCTTACCTTGAGATTACTTCAGGCTTGCCCGTCACTCGGGAGCAAAAGGATTACTTTCCACAAGCCGACTTAAGGGTAGCAATCCTGTTCAGTGAGTGCATTGGCGATCTATCGCGCGCCGGTGTAAGGGTTCAGAGACCAGGGAATGGAAATCTGGGTCGCGAGAATATCAATTGACATTCAAGAGAAATCCACTACCATATGGTTGTGGATAGGCTAGGTACAACATTTGCGGCTTTGTCTGATCCAACCCGGCGGGCGATTATCGAGCGGCTCTCCCATGGGCCTGCCTCTGTGCACGGCTTGACGGAACCGTTTGCACTCTCGCAGCAGATGATTTCAAAACATATTGCCTACCTGGTGCGGGCGCGGATTGTGATCAAGACCAAGCGTGGACGAGAGAGTGTGTGCACGCTTAGACCAGAGGCGATTAAGACAGTCAGCGACTGGGCGATCAGCTATCGCCAGTTCTGGGAAGAGAGTTTCGACAAACTGGATGCAGTTGTAAAGCAAATGAAGAAAGAGGAGGTCGGAGATGACAGAAAACACGGTGAGCGAAATTGAGCGGATGGTCGTTACAAGAGTTTTTGATGCCCCACGCGAGTTAGTTTGGAAGGCGTGGACAGACCCGAAGTACGTGATGCAGTGGTGGGGGCCGAAGGGCTTTACTGCGCCCGTTTGCCAGATGGATTTTCGCGTTGGGGGGAAATTTCTCTGCTGCATGAAGGCACCGGATGGGCAGGAGTTCTGGAATGCGGTTGAATACCACGAGATTGTTCCGCACGAGAAGATCGTTTCCTTGATGTACTTTTCGGACTCGAAGGGAAACAAGATTGATCCTGCGCAGCTAGGAATAGAACATGAGGCCATAGAGGGTGCGTACGACGTGACCATCTTTGAGGATCTAGGAAACGGCCAGACGAAACTCACCTTCATTGGAAATGAACCCATGGAGAGCGCGAAAAATAGCGGTCAATTAGAGGGCTGGAACCAGATACTCGATAAACTTGCTGCGGTTGTTGCGGGGCTGACGCAGGCGAAATAAGAAGCTGAAGCTTTGATTCGCGAAACTCAATCGTGGAGAAAGAAATGAAAAGAATACCGTTTCTCGCTATCGTCCTGCTGGCATTCGCATTTCCCGCCCATGCCCAGGACGCGATGAAGAAAGATGCAGCCGTCAAACCTGCCGATCCGGAATTGAAAGTCGTGCTCGATTCCTGGAATGAGATTGGCCGCAAGCTGACGGCGATGGCCGAAGATTTTCCCGAGGACAAATATGACTTCAAGCCGACACCCGCGCAGCGGAGCTTCGCCGAGCAGTTGCTGCACGCGGCAGGTGCAAGCTACTACTTCACTAATCCTGTGATGGGGCAGAAGCCTCCCGCGGGAGAGGATCCGAAGCGCGACCAGTACAAAACAAAGGCCGATATCGTCGCATTCGTAAAGAAATCCGTTGCCGACGGAGCCGCCGCCATCCAGTCGAAAGGCGAAAAAGGCCTGACGACGGAGGTTGTTTATTTCGCTCACCAGAAAGCGCGCGTTCTCGACATGGCATACGGCCTCATCGAACATAGCGGTGAACACTACGGCCAGCTCGTTGTGTACTACCGCCTCGCAGGTCTTGTGCCGCCGGAGTCGCGGCCCAAGAAGTAAAGCTCAAGAGACCAGGTACCCCGTCCTTATCGCGCGCCGTTTGCGCGAATGGGCGGGGATTTTGGTTTTTGGGACCTTCAGTATTCAATGCGCCGCGCGGCATATGGATATCTCTGCTTTCGTTCCGCTGCAAGATTTGGGCTTCGGTCGCCGCGCCGCCCGTCTCGCCGTCCAGTGCGTATTCCGCAATGAGGAAGAAACTCGCTCTGAGTTTCTGTCGTTGATTCGCCAGCGCCCCAACGGTGTCTAGGATCGACGAAAATCCCTCTAATGTATTCCTCTTAGCCCTGTGTTCTCGGGGGAAGATTTTGGTCCTCTGCGCGGAGAACGCCCATGCTTTCCTTCGCGAACTCTGTCGAATAAAATGTCCCCCGCTCAACGTGATCATCATGTGCGAGCAACTGAACGTAAAGCAAAGGCAGGCTATCTCGGAGACCCCGGCTAAGGGCGGCGGAGGCTTAGTTGAAACCTGCTTCTCGTCACTTGGCCGGATGGTCGCCTTTCCGGGCAAGCGACCTTGGCTCGGCTGTTGCCTTCAGGGCTCAGTACTCATCGAGTGCTATTTGAAGCGTGATTCGGCGGATTAGTACCGATAGACGCGCTTGTCGCCATCAACTCCCGAATTGTCGCTAGCCTTGATCGGAAACGTCTCAAGCATCCCCCGCCCAACCAGCCAAACTCGGGTCATCGGACGCTCTTGTCGGGCGGGTAGCCAAAATACCAGATCGCAATCGAATAGCCGCTCCATAGCTCTAACTAACACTGCAAACGGCATATACCAGAGGAAGCCGACATAAGCTAACGCCAGCAGAGGGACGACGAAGATAAAGATCTTCTGGAACTCGCGAATCGCGCCCGAGTATGGGACAGCAACCGCTTCTACCAGCTTAGGGAACACATCAGCAGTAGCTGAGACGGTGCTGGTCGACCGATCTACTCTGGCTACTTTTGGGTTCAATTTTCCACTTGGTTCTTATCAACTAAACGATCGAAAGAAAGGCCACTCGAAGCTTCCCCGCGACCGGTTTGCTTCTGTACGCGCAACCACGTGTAGACTTGGCCTTGCGTCCAGCGCGCCCGCGAGTAGTACTCTGTCACGCGGGAGCCTGCGCGAGGGACCTCCTCCTCGTGCAGAAAATAAGTCTGCGCGGGTGTGACATCCAGCCCTTGGCGCAAAAGTGAGGTCAAGGGCTGCACCTTCTGAGCGGGATTCGGATCTCCAACGAGAATGCGTGGCATGGCTGCGCGTTGCAACTGGATCTCACGATTGTTGTTCGGCACGTGGACAGGAATAAAAGGAATCCAGTTTTCGGGTACGGAGTTCATCGCCTGGTAGCGGACGGCAGCAGCAAGCTCTGGGGGCGTGCCGCCGGTCGGAACGAGCGCCTGGAGGTAGTTGAAAGTTTGTTTCGCAACTTCACTACCGGGCCGGCTGATGCCGCTTGCCAGCGCTACGGTTCGTTCGACGCCCCACGCCATATCGTCTACCTCGTCGCGCACGAGAAAAACTTCTTCTTGAAGCGGACCCGACTGTGTCGCCGCGAGAATCGGCAGCAAGAGCAACGTCGGATCGGCCGAGCTGCTGCCCGCCGGAGCGTTACGAACATTGATAGTGAACATGCTCCAGCGGCCCCAGGCATTGTCTGTGCCTTGATCGGCCGCTTCAATCCAAAGGCGCTCGCCAAATACGTTCTTCACAGCAAGACCTTTGACTTGAACCAGTGCACCTGAAGGAAGCGTGCACGGAATGACGAACCAGTCGTTCGAGTACACCAGCGCAAATTCCATGAATAGCAGTTTCGCAAGATCCGTTGTGCTGGCATCGATGTCACCGAAATTGGTGGAGTGATCTTCGAATGCCCACCAGCGCGTGTTGGGCATGCCTGAAAACGAGACGGGAATCGGAATAGTGGTGAACGGCTGGTCAGCAGCGAGGCCAGTCACCTCGGAGCCGGGGACGCTGTCCAGCGCCTCGATACCTTTGTCCACATCGAGGCTGTACCAGTCCAGCCGCCCGGAGGCGTAGTCCTGCGCGACGTATACCTTTTCGGTGCCGTCGGGCATGGGCGCCGATGCCGAGAATTGGTAGTCAAGGTGGTCAGCCACCCAGGCATCATCCTTCGATGAGGATGGCTGCGTCAGAAATCTTGCGGCCCATGCCACAAATCGCTGGGCACGGTCGTCGAGAGCAGCGTGATCACCGCCGGCAATGCCGGCTACGCCGTCATAGGCGTGATGGACAGGATCGGCAAGCAGATACTCGAGCAGAGCGCCTCCATCCATGGCACGGCCAGCCAGCGCCTGAAAAGTCTCCCAAACCTCGGGATGGGAGCACAAATCTACATCGTTGCTTTTGGTGGGATCGGGTTTCGTGATCGGATAAGCTGTAGTGAAATTATCGCGGTAGTCTGCTACATCCTCAATCAATGCCAACCACTGACGCGCCATCACCAGGCGCAGGTCAAGCGCAAGCATGCGTTTCTGGCGCTGGAGCGGCACGGGGCGACGCTCGACTTTAGTTTCGAGAGGAATGGACGAGTCAAGCAATTGGGCGGAGCCGCCCGCGGGACGGTATTTAGTCAGCCGCGTGGTAGCTAATAGCACCTTGGCGAAAACAGGCGAACCTGCATCACTGCCGCGGAACTCGCCCATCTGCCACTGCTTAGTAAGCATCCATAGGGCATCCCGAACCTCGGCGCGTAGAGCCCGCTCAAAGTTCTGCGAGCGCGGGCGCGCCTCCAGGCGGTTCCAGGTCGTGATCGCCGGAAACCGGCGTTCGTTCAGCGCGACCTTAATGTCGCCAATCGCAAGCTGGCTAGGCATGGGGCCCTCCTTGCAGTCGCTCGATCACTCCATTCGCGACAGTGAGCGCGGTGGCAATGGTGATGCCATACGAGGTACTAGCTGTGACGGTCGCGGGCAGGAACCGGGAGTAGACGGTGGGATCGAGAAATGCCGGCTCTACGGCGCGTTTCTTTGCGAGATCGAGTGTCTCGTTCAGCGCGCCAACCAAATCCGCCCACTGCCATGAGCCGCCGTTCGAGGCGGAGACCACTAACAAAATTGTTTGCGGTGGCTCGTTGTCGGGACGATCGTAGTTAAAGGTGATTGCGGTGTCACGCTTGGTTGCAGGAATCACCTCCGTCCACTCGTCCAGTAAAACTCCACATTGGCGCGCGGCCGGATTGAATTTTTGTGAATACACGCACGTATAAAGCAGGCGATCACTCGTGATCGCGGGTTTTGCAGGAAACTCAAGCGCTCGCCACGGCTCGCCGGCCGCGAAGGGCAATTGGATAGCAGTTAGCGGCGGCGGCGCCAGGCCAAATGCCGAGGCGAGCATCAGAGCTGATTCCCAATAACGAAGAGGCTGACGAACCCGTGCGGCCCCATAGAACCACTCATCCACCGGGAAGTCGATTTTGAGTGTTGTTTTGGCATACGTGAAGAGGTCGCCCGAGGTGGAAGCATTGATGGCATTGCCCCACTCCGTCCCTTGTGCCGCCGACACCGTGAACTCCGGAATAATCTGGAAATCATCACCCAAGAGAGCTTTGGCTGCGGCAGACAGCGCAGCCACTTTGTCACTGGACGAGGCGGCCGAGTTCGCGTCTCCGAGATGTCCGTTCACCGCAGCGATGCGAGCCTTGGCAACCGCGAGCTGACTGC
The DNA here is from genome assembly GCA_003222835.1 of Acidobacteriota bacterium. The sequence continues at coordinate 6,040 of QHXE01000600.1, forward strand.
TGAGAGCCCGCGAGATGTCTTGCGTAATGGTGATCGCCTGATCTCCCATCAGGGAGATATCGAATGGCTGGGTATCGAACTCCGCAGTAGAGAGCGCCGTGGTCGAGGATAGAACAGTCGCGAAGGAAGTACCGCCGTTCTTCTGAATAGCCTGAAATTGTGTAAGACGGTTTTGTAAAGCATTTGCCTTGGCGGGCAAGGCGGCACGCATGAGAACGGGCGTTGCTAGTAACGGATCGAGTTTGCTGCTGACAACAAGTTCGGCTGCCTGCAACGCCAGGAAGCGGTCAGCAGTGCTCGTCGTATTCGGAAGGAGATCGTAGGCGTTTAACGCGTTGCCGAAGTCCGTCAGCTTCTTCGTCCAGCGTGTTACCAGATCGCCAATTTGTTTGAGAAGGTCGGTAAATGCCTGGTGCGACCATGCATAAATGAAACCCCATCCCGAAGAAGGCAGGGCGAGACGCGCTGCGCGTTCCAGCAAAGCCACGGCATCGGAAAGGAACGTATCCACCTTCGCGATGATCTGGGCACGATTCGCAGCCGTATCGAGCAACAGTGGCGCGAGCGTCGTATTCACAAAAGTGTCGATGTCACCCGCTAACGTGGTGAGACTTGCAAGTGGGGCTGACAGGCGAGTCTGGTCTACAAAGACTGTGGAATTGTCCTTCCGACTGGCGTCATTCGCACGCAGAATGTCAGTGGGACGCAAGGGGCGCGATTGAGCCAGAAGCGAGCGCAGGTTGCGTAATAACGCTCCGCTCTCAAAGACGCTGAACTTTCCAGCTGGAGCAACCATGTACTGGATCGTGATTTTGGCATCGGGTCTAGGCTTCCAGGTCGTCGCGACGTGACGCTGAATGCGATCATCCAGCTCAGCCATGGTCTGCACGTTATCAGGCTTGAGCAAGTAAAGGACATCAATTGGCCTTAGTCCCAGATCCGCGAGCGTTATTGTCTGCTGCTGAGGCGTGGTGGTGATCGGATCGGCCCATATGACGGTATAAGCGATCTGATCGAGCGGCGGCAACATTCCACTAAGCCAGTCATCGACTGCAGGCTCAGCTTGCGCTCGAGGTGTAGCGCCGGCTGGAGCGGCGAGTCCCGGACGGAACTGAATGGCGAAGCGATGAGTGAGCCCAACCCCGGGTGGCGCCGTGTCGACGATCCCCGGTTCGGGTGGGAAGTTACCCGTGGTATAAGCAGCAATTGTGCTGGCGACACGATCATAATTGCCTTGCGCGGCTTGATAGACGCCCTCGGCAAGCGCCAGATCGGCAATGGCATCGTACGCGTTGCGTAGTGCGTCCGCCTCGGCGTTCAGCGCATCCTGCTCCGCCGCTGTTGCGGGCGGCAGACCCGTTACCCCCCACGGGTAAAGAGTGTTATTGCTCTTCGTAATCTGATCGATGAGCTTTTTTCCGTCCAGCACATTGCGTGCTTCAATTGCCTCAATGGGCACGTTTGGGTCGGTTGCGGTGGAAGCCATCGCGTCGGCAACCAGCGGGAACTGCTTGCGTAGCGGGTAGATGAATTTATCGACTTCCGCGAGATCATGGTCGTCGTGCAACCCGAGTTCAAACTGATATCCCAGCAGCGCACCGAGGCTCTGGCCATTGCGTATGCCTTCAATGAGCGCGAGGGCAACACGCACCCGATCGGAAGAAAGATTGATCGAGAGCTCTCCTGAGGTAGCACCGTTCGCTTCAGCGGCGAGAAACCCTGCGCGAAGCACTGCCGCCGCGTCGGCATGTTGAATGGATGGAGCGTGGATGAACCCGCCGTTTTGAGCATCGGTCATCAATGGCGATGTATCTGGAAATTGCTTAGCAATATCTGGAGGCACTTGCGCCAACGCAACCTCATCAGTTGAGGGATGAAGATCTTCGACCCAGGCATAGGCGCCGAGATACAAGCCACTCTCTTGCCGATTTGCCCCGCCGACGGCAAGTTGACTCTGGATGTGCTCGTTAACCAGTCCTAAAAGCCATGCGTCATAACGATACGAGCAGGTGTCAACATGTTCGGCAAACGCGCGCTCCAATTGCGCCGTTGAGGCGTTCACCAGCACCTGCAAGGC
>QHXE01000796.1 GCA_003222835.1 Acidobacteriota bacterium
GGAATTGGATACGACACACATCGGCTGGCTGAAGGACGCAAGCTTATTCTCGGTGGCGTTGAGGTTCCGCACGATCGCGGACTCGATGGACACTCCGACGCGGACGTGCTCTCGCACGCCATCGCTGACGCCCTTCTAGGCTCGATTGGCCAAGGCGACATCGGCCATCATTTTCCGAATACAGATCGTTCCATTCAAGACATCAGCAGCCTGGAAATTCTCAAGCGCGTCCGCGTGCTCCTTGCAGAGAATAATGCGCGCATGGTCAATATCGACGCGACTTTGATCGCCGAAGCGCCAAAGATTCAGCCCTACATCATGGCGATGAGAAAAAAGATCGCCGGAGCGCTCGCGTGCGATCCTTCCAGCATTAACATCAAAGCGACGACGAACGAGGGCCTCGGTACCATCGGACGTGGCGAAGGAATGGCGGCGATCGCGATCGCCCTAGCGGATGATCTCTAGTTTCGAATGGCCGCTCTCTCTTTAGAGTCATCGGTCGCTATCGGGCGCAAACGAGAACTGACGCTTAACTAAGTCGGCGCGCCACCTTGGTCAGCTTTGTATGCCGATACGATTCTTCGATACCTACAGCCGGGAAGTGCGCGAGTTCGTCCCGCTCAATCCGCCGAATGTTTCCATCTACACCTGTGGACCGACCGTTTACAGCCGCGCCCACATCGGCAACTTCCGTGCTTACGTTTTTGAGGATTTGCTGCAGCGCCATTTGGAGTCGCGAGGCTATCGCGTGCACCGGGTGATGAACCTTACCGATGTCGATGACAAAACAATTCGAGGCGCGCGCGAGGCCAACGTTTCACTCGAGGAAT
>QHXE01000601.1 GCA_003222835.1 Acidobacteriota bacterium
CAGGTAAAGCTGCGTGTCGAGATTTACGTCGTCTTCCCTCTGCGCGCTCGCTCGCGCTGGTTGATTTGAGTCCTGAGCAAAAGTTCTTGGAGACGCAGCGACTACGGCTCCAAATATCAACGCACAAAAGATCACCCGATATATTTTAGTTAAGATCATCACTCGATACTCCTTCCGGAAGTTTGAAGTTGCGATTTCTCGCCGGCAGGTTGGTTGCTCCGCTTGCTGACACGCTGTCTGTGATTGAAAGTTCCAACGATCGCTCATATGGCCCAATCGCGTCACTTGAAGACGAATTCTCTGTTCCAGACAATTCGAGTCCGCTCATCATTGATTTTCACCAGGTCTAACTTGTCCATTACGCAACTATAATCCAGGGCCAGTGCTTTGGCTGCCGACAACGCTTGAGCATATCGATCTGCATCTTTTCCAAAGGCGCCCAGCGTAAGATGCGGGACAAACTTGATATCGGTATTTTTGTAGCCCGCTAAGACACCGGTATAGATTCGATTGTGGAGACGGACAATTTCCGAGCTGCCGTCCCGAACCAGCAGGAACAAACAATCGTCCCACGATCTCTGCAATCCCTGTAAGCGAATCGGAAACGGTCTGCGATCGCTCAGGACGTTCTCCAGATGCGAGACCAGACTGTTCCCGTCAATAGAGTCCCGCACCGGAAACATTATGGTGATATGCGGATCGATCAAACCAAACTGCGGATCGTACTTCTGTCTCAATTGATCGATTAGCCTGGTGTCGACCTTTGGATAATGAACCAATGCGTAAATCATGCTCTGGATATTCTCAAGGTGTCGGAACCGCGAGCGGTAGCGACCGGATCATAGAAACTACTTGGAAAGCACAGTACGAACATCCGTCTTATCAGAGGGGCGTGGTGGAGCCCGTCGCTACCGCTCAGGGTTCTGAAACGGCAGACGCAGTTCGAATCTCGCGCCGCTGCCATTCTGCGATGGGGCAAGCTGCGCTGAGCCGCCTGCTTCTTCCATTCGCTTCCGCACAATCGCGAGCCCAAGGCCAGTACCGCGCTGTCGAGTGGTAAAAAAAGGTTCCCAAATCTTTGCCTCTATTTCATGCGGGATACCTGGTCCGCCGTCGGTGACGGCAAATAGTATTTCATCGCCGTCGGCCAAGGATTCGATCATCACGCCGCCGCCGGCGGGCGTGGACTGCAGCGCATTCAAGACCAGATTGGAAAGCGCATCGCGAACTGCCCCGCTTTGCACTCCGTCCAAATCAACGCATACGTTCGCGCGACATTGCAGCCTGATTTTGCGTTCCTCAGCATCAGCGTGAAAGAGGTTGCTTACGCTGCGCAATAGCTCATCCGCGCGGCTGGGCGGTGCCGCCGGAGGTCTCTTGCTCGCGAAGCTGAGCAACTGCGTGACGCTCTTGCTTAGGCGATCAGTTTCCGAAACGATCAGACTAAGGTCACGAGCCTGCTGACTCTTGAGCGTTTCGTCTTCGCTCATCACCTGCGCGATGGACTTGATTGCCGAGAGCGGATTCTTCACTTCGTGTGCTACCGTGGCGGCCATCTGACCGAGTGCCGCCAGTCGCTCCCCTTCGGCGACTTTTCTTTCCAGCCGCACGTTCTCTTCGATCAAGCGAAAATCTTCGATCGCGATTGCCACCTGACCCGCAAGCACTTCCAACACCGCGCGCACGTCAGAGGTAAGCGCGTTCGGCGAGCCTTCAATCAACATCAGCCCCAGGTTTCGATCTTCGCGGCGTAAGGAATAAGCGATATCGTATGCATGTGCGCGCAAGTCGTCGTCGTCTTCATATATCGCTGTGCTAGCAGTTAGGGATTTTCGCAGGAGCATCCTCTCGCCGCTCTCATCGCCTCCGCTCACAGGTCGTTCCTCATTTTCATCGGATTGCAGCAGAATTCTTACGCGGCTGAGCGACAACGCGTGGGCTGTTTGGGATTCAATGAAACTCAGTAGTTCAGGAAGTTTGCGGAACTGCCCCACGTGCGAGCCCACCTGGGCCACGACTTCTCGGTAAAGCGCGGTCTCGCGTTCGAACAATATTCGAAAACTTTTTTCGAGCCACGCACGCAAGGGAGCGGCGAGCAGCGTCAAAGCGAGAATTAAGATCGCTTCGACGGCGCCGGCGCGCAGTCCATATCGCGCATTGGTCCACTCTCCGATACGCCGAATACCAAAAAGATAAACCGCGAGCACAACCGCGGCGAAGGTCGCGACGATCAAGCTCTCTTTAATGATCAGCTCCAAATATCGGTAGCGATAAATGTAATAAGCCAGCAGCGCAGACGGCAAAAGCGACCCCAGATTGGCGAACGTCTCGAGATAGAGGCCGACGACAGTTCCCTTGCCTAACCCAAATCCCAACGACGCCAGGATCAAAACACCGATCGCAATGAACGAAAACGCCAGCGTGCGCAGGATTCGCCGCTCGCTGACCGAAAGCGCGCGTCTCGCAACCAGCAATTCGGTAATTGCTACCACGGCCAGCGTGTAAGCCACCCAGATTGCGAAGGGCAGCACGAAGACAGACAGCTTCACGATCATCGGTTGGTAATTTCCCGACCAGATGCGAGGCACGGCAAAGAAAAGAAAGAGGCAGGGTAAATAGGACAGATAAACTCTGGTGCGTTCCGTCCGAGTGAGCTCACGCGATTGCGCCGTGGCCCACAAATGGAGGTGAACGTGAAGCAGCAGAGAGTAACAAACCGTAATGCTGATAACGGCAATCGAGCTCGCCGCGCGCAAAAGATTGACCCAGCGCGAAATTTCCAGACCGAGCAAACCGTGAATGGTGAGGAGGAGATTGCTGCTATGCCAACCAACCATGCACAGTCCCAGGGCGAGCAGCAGCCGCTGAATCGGCGCCGCGCCCAACCGCCCCCGAAACAATAAATATCCCATCCACAGCGGCAGCACCGCGCCGAGGCTGTATCCGATAAGGTGAAGGGCTTCGAGCAGGCTCACGTCAGAAGGATATCAGGAACGTTACAGAACCCGGAGCGGTAGCGACGGGTCTTAACCTGAGCGCGCGCGATCGTTCGTGTCTAGTCCATGGACTTAGCGTCACTTTCGAATCGCAACTGCTCCCAGGATAAGGCCTGTCAGCGAACAAGAGCCTATCATTAGGGCCGCGAGAAAATAAGAATCGTACGAAGTGACTGTAGCCTGCGAGCTTATTGCGGAAGCCGAGCGGGCTCGGCTGAGTTCAATGCTTCGTAGCGCTGAAGATCACGACATCTGTTCGCTGCAAGGTATCAATCTGTAATCCATAGCGAGTAAGTAGCAATCTGCCAGGTGTTACCCCACTTATCCTCAACCATGCAACGACGGTCTCCGTAGGGCGTATCAAACGGCGCCTCCAGAGTACGTGCGCCCGCTTCGATGGCGTGCTGATGAGTGGCGTCCGTATCGGAGACGTAAACGTAGAAGAACGCAGGCATCGGGCTACGAATCCCAGCTTCACTAACCATTAACATCGAATCACCAATCGTTATCACCGATGGTCGCTCTGTCTGATATTCCCCCGTCGCTCCAAATACTTGCTTGAGAAATTCAACAAGCTGTTTTGCGTCGCGAGCCACGAGCCTGGGCGTTACAGTGTGCCAGCCGTCAGGGGCGAAATGGGAACGGTTGGTTGATTCTTTCATTGCGTGGTCCTTTGGTTTAGGAATAGTTTGATACATTGCCTAATGATCGAATTCATTGGGGCACTGCCGAACAACCTCGCAACGAAAATCTCAAACACACGGTTGAGAACTATGCTGAAACCACGCTCTTCGAATGAAGTGATTAACCGTCTTGCCGACCTCTGGCCTCTCCAAAGCACAGGATGAGATCATTGCAGTCTCTAATCACAACCTCACGTTGCCCGTAAATTCGATCTTCGGGGCCATCGATGATGTCCGCCCCGCGCGTGCGCAACTCCTCCGCCAGCGCGTCAATCCCCGTCACGCGGAAATAGGCGTCACATGCGCCATCGGCCCGGCCGGTGCGAGCGTCGGGCTGATCTGCGCGATTGAAGAACACTTGAACTTGATCTCTCCAGACGATTGCGAAAACAGGAGGAGTATCTGGGACGAGGCTGACGCGCCGTCCGTCCCAATAGCCGGCTATTTGGAAACCGAGGACGTCCCGATAGTACTCGGCTGTTCGCACCAGGTCCGGCACCGTGAACTGGGGAACCACCGAATCGAAACGAATGTTCGTCGCTGTGTCTTCCATCTGCTCGCCCTCTCGCCCAGCTACTTTCCGAGTCGCACATTGGTGATTCGCCACCCATCAGTCTCCCGATTAAAAATCACTTGCACAGACCCGACGCTCACTATCAATTGCTGATTGCCTTGCCGTGACTGAACTCTGCCGAGTGCTGGTGATTGTTTCGCGCGTGGCTGCAATACTGTAACCAGCGTGTGTTCCCGCGCTGGCGCCGCAGCTTTCAGACTCAGCACGGTGACCGGCTTGATCCACCCAGCAGGAGTTTCAAGCGCGCCGCTAATTTCAACATTGGGCGTCACAATATCCAATGCCGCTTGCCCTTGCTCGAAAACCCAGTGTCGAGGTGTAAGTTCAGCGACTTTGCCGTAAGTATGAAAACGTAATTCGGCCGTTTCAGGCGCTGGCGTTTGAATCTCATCAAGTAAGACCCAAAAGCGCTTATCTACTAAAACCGCATGCCGGCGCACTCGCGTCGTACTGACTTGATAAGCGCCATCGGCCACGCCGGAGAGCGCTTCGTAGCCGTCGCCTTTGATTGGCCCCAGCAACTTTCCTTGCTTGCCTGGGACTTGGCCCTTGCCGCCAATCAACACGGTATTGTGCCCGGCCGTGGTGATTTCGTAATAGCTGTAGCGCTGCGGCGAAAAGTAGTCTGCGGGATAAGGACGGCTACCCAACTCGACCGCGAGCATCGTATCGCCGTAGCCAATGCTGAGGTGATTTAGATCCAGGTGCGTGTGGTTAGCAGCCAGCGAACCATTTTTGAAAGCCAGGAAATATGGTGGATCGGGCTGATGCGGCGTCATCATTCCCCAACCGATGGAGGGAAAGACATAGACTGAATCGAGTTGCGGTTTGAAATCGCGTTGCGCCTCCGGCAACCATGCTTCACCCGCCGGCCGCCACAGCAGAGTCAAAGCTTCCTGAGGCCAACTGCCCCGGCTGACATCGGCCAGCGGCGCTCGATCTTGAAACCAAATAAATGCCGGATCGTGGTAGGCGCGGCCTAATAAATAAAAGACCGCATCGTTAGCGCGCCCGTTCGAGTCGCCGAAACTCGCGCTCAATTTCAATCCCGGGTTAAAGACAATCGGGAAGTAGCCTGTCCGTTTTGCGCCCGGCAATTGAAATCGTTCGACGCCACCCGGCTTTCCAGCTCGTCGTAGAGCTTCGGCGGCGATAAAAGCATAGCGATGACCGTAGGTCCAATAGCCCGTCCCTTCATCCCAACCACCATCTTCCGCCAGATGATTCCAATAACGATCCATTGCGGGTACGGCAATCTCCAGCACTGAAGCCGCTAGCTCGCTTTCGCCTTCGAGTGCCAGCGCCAGGACTGCCGCGCCACCATTACAGACGGGGTTCCAGTTGTGGTGGGCAGTAAAAAAGAATCCCGGCTTGGCGGCGTGCGCAGATTGTAAGTAGGCACTCAAGCCGCGTCGCTCCACTCCCTCGCGCAATTGCCGGCGTTCTTCCGGCGTCAAATCTTGATAAAGCCAATCCCAGGCTAATCCGAACGTGAGACAGGTTTCGCCGTTCATCAGATCAAATGGAGGTTGATGAGCGGTGTCTACCCAGATGCGCCAATCCTTGATGGCGTGCATCAGCTCAGCCACGGCGGCGTCGCGATATTCCTTCTGGCCGGTCAACGTAAACGCCATACAGTAAGTCAGAACTCGCCCTTGCAGCAGCCGCGCACACTGCAGCCCCTTGTCCTCTCCCGGTGGATCAGGCTCGCCGCGTTTGGTGATCGAAGGAATCAGCGGCGGCGCCGTCAATTGCCATTGAGCACGTTCCAATAAGCGTTTTACTGTGGGCTTGAAGATCGGAACTGTCGCGCGGTTTTTGATCTCCGGCAGATCACTTTGACTGAACAATAAGCGCGGATGCGCAGGGTTCGCGTCAGCAATTAGCGTAATGTCGTCGTACTTCAAGGAAGCGCGAGTGCTCGGCATTAGGAAAATAAGAGCGCCGACAAGAAATGGGATCGCGTACTTCATATTCTCTTGCTTTCTCCGATTCTTCGATTCTGGTTGCGATTGATCTACGTTAGCTGTCAAAGAGAATTCCGATGCGACCGACGCCGGAGTTCAGATGGCCGCGCGCGCTCCAACCTGAGAGGATCAACGATTCTCGCGCGGCAGGTAGAGTTCGACCTTGTGATTGAGATCGAAACCGCTGCGGGATGATTCGTGCTTCGTCACCGTTGTATGACTGCTCATCAGCGGCATGGCGATTGTGATTCCTTCGGGCAGGATCGGGCCGACAGCGAACAATCCTGTCCAATCGAAAGTAGGCTCCGTCCCCGGACAATCCTTCCGATAGCGATTAGGAATATATTCCCCCGTCGGCTTGATACTCAGGAATTTCAGTTCGTTGCCCTGACGCAGGCCGTGAGCCACGATCTTAAAGACATTTGCTGCGGGAGTGAAGGTGATAGCGCACCAACCCCCGGCACCCTTCTCGCGTCCTGGCAGGAAACTGATTCTCGCGCTGCCACAGTAATGCTTAGTCAGGGTGCCGCATTCAACGGCGCCTGTACGCGGATTGAATGTGAAACTGAAGGCTGCATAGATGGAATACCCATATTCCTCATCTGGTTTGGTCAAGCGCCCCTCGGTCGTCCACACTCCGGTGAGACCCGCCGGCAAATAAATGAGATCGAAAGTTTCGAAGCCAATGTTTTTTGCCCAGTCTTCAGCAGCGGCAGTGAAGCTGAGTAGTCCGGGCTCAGCATCGCGCGGCACCGTGTAATGAAAGTGGTGCTCGCTCGTCGACTGTTTTCCTTCGCAGGCTTTTTGCGGTGTTTCCGGTGAGCTCTGCGTATTTAATGCCGGATCGACCAGCGTCAAGCGACGTATACAGGTCGTGGCAGGCTGGCTCTCTTCGCCAGCGACTACGATTTCGATAGTTTCGCCCGGAGTTACCATGGTGCCGTTCTTCGGAGAGATGACCCGCACCGAAGGTTTGGTCGTGTCGGGTGCGATCTCGAGGTCCCAACTGCCGTCACCAATCTGGGCGCTCGCCGAATCGAAAGCTTCGTACTGCAAATTGCGGAGTTCACCTGGTCTATCGCGGTGCCAGCCATAATCGCAGACCCTCAAGTTCACATTCTTAGCCGATGCGGGTAACTTAATAGGCGCTTCGCCTTTCGACGACCTAACGTAAGCAACACGGGGGTCATACTCAAAGCCCAACTTCGCCGTATCGCCGACCGGATCAGTTGCCTGAAGGACTAAGTCAGCCGGCGAGACCGCATGAACCAGGTTGGCTTGACGACTTTCGCGGCTGCCGCCCGACCCGATCACCGTCGCGCCAATGTTCAAGACTGCCAGACACACAATTATCGTAAGGCTGGCGTGCCGATTATCCTTATTCATATTCAACCTCCAGAGCTTGTGCTTTTAGGCTGCTTGCAAAGAGCCTCGCTGCGCGGAGCTGATTTCTATTGAACGACATTAGCCGTCAAGGCGAATTGCAATGCAATCCAACGTCAGAATTGACCGAGCGTGGCGATTACCTCCAACCTTCGATTCAATCAATCAAGTTGAGAATTACCTTCCCCGAGCTCGTGTCCAGTGAGTTGGATGGCGGCGTACCTGTGCGACAGCGCTGATGCGCATTAATATGTCCTACCCTCCCAAGGCCACAACTTGACCGACGCGAAGCTCGCCCGCCCTGACCACCGTGCCGTATACGCCGGCGTAATTCTCGTTCATACGAACAACAGTCTTCATCACCTCAGCATCTCGCTCGGCTGTGTCTGGGTCAAGATTAACCATGACACATCGCTCGTCCTTCATAGTAACCCTGATGGCTGCCCCCCTGTTCCCTTC
>QHXE01000797.1 GCA_003222835.1 Acidobacteriota bacterium
CGTGCTTCGGATCCTGGTTGTACTTGCGCATCCATTGGATCATGTCCAGCATTTCTCCCGTGTTCCAGGTCCAAAAATACAAACCATCGAGCGCCTCCACCGCATCACCGGTACCGTTCAACACATAATCGTTGATGGCCAGGGATTCCGGCCAGTTCGCCTCAATACCGAATACAGTGAAGCCTTTTTTTTCGACGAGAAACTCCAGCATGCGGTGCTTCAGTTGGAAGAATTCCCGGGTGCCATGCGTCGCCTCTCCCATGGCAACTATGCGTGCATTCCCAATGGTTGACTCCATCTGACGCAGGTCGTCCAGCCCGCTCTCGGGACTCGTGCTGTCCAGAGGCATTGCAGCGCTCTTAAACCACGACGTGACTTCGCTTGGGACGGATATCGAGGAGGGAGATTTAGTCGCCTGGCCCGTCAGAGTCGGACAAACAACCAGTTCGAGAACAAGACCCCCGAGCGTCACATAGCGTCTTATCGCAACGTCGCTGGTCATTCTTCACTCCGCCACCCAGCGACAATTCTAGAACAGGTGAGCGCTTGGCAAGGGGAAGTTTCAAAAGTTCGCGTTCGACAATCGCGAGATCGACTGGCGAATCCTGGTTTCAGGACTGGTGTCTCCCGTGTCTGTGACGGGAGTGTCTGAGACCCGCGCCTCACGCTCGACTAGCCTGGTCACGATGGCGAACAGGAAGCTCGCCGACTACCCGCACATCAGCACGCCGATGATGCTTTCCACCGGACCTATGGAAACGAGATGCTTTTCTCACGAAAAAGACAGGTACAAATCAGGCACAAATTCCAACTGGACGGCCTAACTAAATGAAAACACAAGCGAAAATCTGGCGGAGAGGGTGGGATTATACCCAACGCAATTTGTTGTTGGGACGCGTCGGGATGCGTTTTTTCGATACCGCAACCTATTGCATCCCAAGGATTTATTTTGACCCCTCTCAAGCCCTCGTAAACAAAGCGTTTGCTGCAACCCCGAAATCCAGAAAATACGCAAAAGTGGTAGCAAGACGGTAGCAAAAATTAGGCTCAGAAACCGATCTTTTTCTCCAGGGCCGGAGTCATGCCGCCTAACCTTTTGAATCGCTCCGCAATCCTGTCCATGATCTTCTGCTGTTCCTTGGTATCGCCGGAAGGTAGGAAGCGATACCAGCGAGCAAGCTGCTCGTGATTGGCCTTTTCGACTTGCTCCATGGTCGGGAAATCTGGTCGGTCGTGCTGCATCTTGATTCTGCCTCGTTCTGAAGCAGTAAGTATACCTGAGGTTCGACATTCCGAACGCTTGCAACCAGCGGCTCGCTTGCCGTAGATTCACGTGCGAGCGAACGGCAACTCCAGCGACCGACCCCCTGGTCCCGAAGAGGGCGGTATAAAACATCTAAGTCTGCATCTGGTGATTGCATAACAATGTCGGCTCCTTGACCCGGGTAGACTGTGGTTGTTTCGACGACCAAAGGGCTCGGGAGAAAGGAGCCAGCCATGATGCTTATAGGAGTAGATTACCACCCGAGCTTTCAGCAGATTGCCTTTTTGATGGAAGAGACCGGTGAGTATGGTGAACGCGAGTTGAGCCACAGCGATGGTGAAGCGGAACGATTCTATCGGGACTTGCGCCAAAGAGGGATCTGCGTGCGGGTAGGCATGGAGGCTACCGGATATTCTCGCTGGTTCGAGCGGCTGCTGGCGGAACTTGGTTTCGAGGAGGACTCCAGAGCCGGCAAGCAACGGCTTGGGCACATCAGCAAACAGGGCAATTCCTTGTTGCGCTACTTGTTGGTGGAGGCCGCGCAGGCGGCCACGCGCTTCAACCCCCACTGGCGGCGTCGGTACCTGCACCTGGCGATGCGTCGGCACAGGAGCATTGCCAAGGTAGCGATGGGTCGCAGGATGGCGATTCGTTTGTACTGGATGTGGCGAAACGGATGTGAGTATTCGCCTTCGTTAGAGTTCGGTTCGTACGCGGGACAGCTCGAGAAGCGACAAGGTGGGGAGTAGAACACCGCGCTGGTGATTGAGCATCCCGCTCCCTGCAAAGGGAGTTCGAACAAGTAATCCTGGTCGAAGTACGGATCGATGAGATGTTTGGGTCGGACTGAAGCCGACCGAAAGATTACGAGCGAGCCGTGATCGTCGATGCAGAGGTGAAGGAAACGAACAAGACCACTCGCGGGAGTGAACGGAGAAGTGTGCTCGAAATTGGACCGAAGTTGGACCGAAATCGTCCTAGGAGCGATGCCTTTGGCCTCTGCATCCGCCCATCGGCAATCGATCGAGTTGTGTGCAATCAGATACGAACCGATATTTGCCGCGCGAATCACCTGACTTCGAGGCGTCGGTCGCTGACATCTTTTTGGGCGACCTTGTCACGAACACGCGCATTGTCGGGCCGGGC
>QHXE01000798.1 GCA_003222835.1 Acidobacteriota bacterium
CGTCTCGGCCGATAGCAAATCGTCAATCATCGGGCGCAGCGGTCCGCGCAGCCATGAACGGATCGGCGCGCCGAAGCCGGCTTTCTTCCTCCAAACCACTTCGCGAGGCAAAAGTTTCTCGGCGGCACGCTTTAAAATGTACTTTCGTTTCAACCCGCGCAGCTTCAAATTGGTCGGCATGCGTGCCCCCAGCTCAAGCATTTCCTGATTGAGAAACGGCACGCGCACTTCCAGGTTCGCGGCCATCGAAGTCTTGTCCGTTGTCATTAGATTCAAGCAGGGAAGAAACGTCTTCAGATCGACGTACAGAAGTTGATTCAGCGCCGCCGCATTCTTCACT
>QHXE01000799.1 GCA_003222835.1 Acidobacteriota bacterium
CGCCGCCCATCCCTGAAAGCATTACGCGCAAACTCTCGCGCGCCGCGCGCGAAACGAGATAGCTGGGAATGGCCATGTCGATCGCCGGCTCGTCCATGTGATAGACGAGCTTCGGCAACAACGCAGCCACGTCGGGCTTGAGCATGATCTCGTGATAGTCGGTATCCAGTTGTTGATTGACTCTACGCGCCCACTCGACATCGTCGGGGATGATGTCATAGCGCAAATCTTCCGCGTCGATCCCAATCGTGTACGTCCCAACGCGACGCCCATTGCTGTGCCTATTCATCATCGCCACGATGGACGACGAATCGACACCGCCGGAAAGAAATGATCCCAGCGGCACGTCGGCGACCATTTCCAACTTCACAACTCGATCAAGCGTTTCCAGCACACGTTCTTGCCACCACGCCTCGCTGCGTTCTTCATCGATCTGATCGAAAGAAATATCCCACCATTGTCGGAGGCTGAATTGCCCATCACGGATTCTTACGAAGTGGCCGGGCGGAACAGTTTTAATTCCGCGAAACAAGGTGTTTGGATCGGGCGCCCACAGAAACGTCAGGAATTGATGGAGCGCTTCGTGATCGAGTTCCGGTCTGATCAATCCACTCGCAAGGATTGATTTGATCTCAGAAGCGAAGACGATCGCACTGGGAGCGCGGGCGTCTCGCCCGCTGTGCTCGACAAACTGAAGTTTGTCGGACATGTCAGCGTAATAGAGCGGCTTAATGCCGACACGATCGCGCACGAGGTAAAGCGCATGTTCTTTGTCATCCCAAAGCGCGAACGCAAACATGCCATTCAGGCGTGACAGGCACTCGTCACCCCATTCGGCCCAAGCTGCCAACAGGACTTCGGTATCTGTTTGGGTGCGAAATCGATGACCCTTAGTTGAAAGTTGTTCGCGCAACTCGCGATAGTTGTAAATCTCACCGTTCAGAATCACGACCAA
>QHXE01000800.1 GCA_003222835.1 Acidobacteriota bacterium
GCTGTCGTAGAGCCGAGGCTCCCTAGACCGGAGACTTTGCGTCGCCGCCTTTCGGCGGGTTTGCCCTTTGCGAATCCAAGAGCACTGCCCGATGTCTTCATCGGACGCTCTTATCAGTAACACACAGGAACCGGCAATGGCGCGCAACTTTACAACTTCACCCTGCTGTCGCGCCGTGGAAACGCCTATCGGCAATAAGTAACCGGCGGGCAATAAGTAACCGGCGGCCCCGTGTCGGCTATTCAATGGTGTTTGGTGCGAGCCGCCCTGCCACCGTGGCCTGCAGCGCGGACGATCCGAGCACAGCGGATACGTTGGCACTTGTGCCATCCGGCGGTGTCACGGCAACCGTGACGGCCGCGTGCTCCAGGGGTCAAAAACGCCCAGCTCTGGCAATGGGGCCTCAGCGCGGGATTCCTCCGAACTCCGACATTCTCAACACGTTGTCGCGGTGGTACTCGAGGAACCGTCGCTGCCCCTCGGAGAAGGCTCCAACGTTTAGCGCGCCCTGGATCGGGATACCCATGCGTTCAAGAGACGTGGGATCGGCAACGGGCGAGATGATGAGATTCCCGCGGTTCTCAAACGAGATAAAGCCCTTGTCGAACAGGTGATCGATCGTGGGCGTCAGAAGCAGACCGTTCTCGCCATTGAGCCGTTCGTCATTCGAGCTATCGCGCCACGGCTTTACGTGGCTGGCAATCAGATGTTCGCGCTGCTCGACCTTGGTCACTCGGCATGCTCGTTCGATGGTCTGAACATTGGTGCGAAACACGCCTTGCCCACGTCGCGCCTGCACCAGCGCCTCGCGCTCCGTATCTCGCAGGCTTCGATCGTCAAGAATCTTCGCCTCCACACGGCGCTCCCACTCCTCGAGAGTGGGCTCCGATGCCGGACTGAGCTGCTGCGCGCGACTTAGCGTTTTTCCGACGTCCGCGACCTGACTCGCTTCGCGACCTATCAGACGAAAGATGATCGCGGCGAATGCTGGGCTCACCGCGGTGAGGTAGACACTCTGTAAGCCATCGCCGCTGGGGCGCAGAGGTGAGTATTTCTCGGGCAGCGTACCGCGTAACTCTCCGATGTGATCCTTCGGGCGAATCCGGTTGCTGATCTCTCGAAAACTGACGTCCACTTTCCAGCCGATTGCTCCCCAGTACGAGCCAGCACTGCCGAACTCCGTCGGCTTGGGGCTCTCATAACAATAGGAACGCGCGATTCCCAAGGCGGCAATGCGCGTATCGACGAAGGAGAAAATGATGTCTCCGGGCACCACTTCGCGCATGGACTCATAGAAGGGATTGCGCTGATCATTCGTCTTGCGCTTGGGCGACCAAAGGTATCCACCTCCGATCTCCTGGCGGTATGTCTGATTTTGGTTGACCCACCAGTAGCGCACGCCATCGCTACTCTACCGCGCCTCCCTCGTACGAACACCTGAGCACGCGGGCATCCCGAGCATCGGTTATTGCCCGGTTGCTCAGGGCCACTCGTGCGACGCTGAGACTCGCAAGCCTAATTCGCTGAAGTCAGAGCAATAAGGCCATGCTGGCCCTCGGGCTGACCGATTCAACCGCTCGACTCGAGGCACGTGGCGCGCTCGCGGCCGCCCCTGTTAAGTCTCTGAACCCGCTATTAGATTTGCCGGCTGAGAGATTTGAACTCCCGACCAACGGTTTACAAAACCGCTGCTCTACCACTGAGCTAAGCCGGCACCGGCGCGTGGACGGCGGAGTGTAAGTCCGGACCCTCCCGGCGCAAAACCCCTTCGGTCACGCCCCACCCCGCACAATGAGCGCTGCCCGGGTGGCCAGCGCCACGGCCGCGCGCCGCCGCGGGAAGCGCCGGCGGCCGCGCCTTTCCGGGCGGGAACGAAGGGCGCAGAATGGCAGAAACTGTGTGTTCTTTGTCCTTTCTGCAAAAGCCCACGGGCCTAATCTTGTCATCGGCCAGTAGAGGCCTTCAGGGGGTACGCCATGATCCGCATGATGCTCGCCGTCCTCGTCCGCATGATGCTCGTAGTGATCGCGCTCGCGGCCGGACCCGTAGCCCACGCCGGCGCCCTGCAGCTTCCCGAGGGCCGGAGAATCCGGGTCGCCGTGGTGATGACCGAGGGCGCGGTGGTGATCGATTACGCCGGTCCCTGGGAAGTCTTCGAGAACGTCCACACCGGCGCAGGCGACATGGATCAGCAGATGCCGTTCGAGCTCTACACCGTAGGACGCGACCGGCAGCCCATTCATACGAGCGGCGGCACGAAGCCCGGCATGACGGTGGTGCCGGACTACGGCTTTGCCGATGCGCCGGTACCGGACGTGGTCGTCGTCGGGGCACAGTCGGGGGATGAGCAGCTCGGCCCCTGG
>QHXE01000801.1 GCA_003222835.1 Acidobacteriota bacterium
CCTGCGTACTGCCACTCTGGCGTGGCTTTCGCGTGTCACACCAGCACTCCTCTGAAGTAAGCCGCGAGTTAGAAGTGGCGCTTGCGTGCTTCCCCCTAAAAAGTAAGCAGCCGGGAACAGCTTAGAGCTGCGATCGCGTTTTGGTGGCGGGTATACCCGTCGCCGATATTTTCGTCTCCTTTAGGTTCAAACATTTTTGGCACTCACACTGATCTGCACCAGCAACACCCCGCCAAAAATAAACCCATATGGAGAACCGGAATCTCGCGCACGCAGCCATCGCTCGGCTTCTACGACTGCAAAGATTTGCATTGCGGCTCTAGATTGGCGGCGTGAGCGATCTCGCCGAGAAAATTCTAAGTAGCCGAATTTCGTTGGGGTTCAAGTAGGGCGCAAGGGGTTTAGGGAGGATGGAAGTCTGGATGCACGGTTCACAGCAACGAGCCCGAATCAATACTGGGCCTGTTCGTGATCGTCTCCTCCCCGCCTGAAAAGTTTGTTTGATTACCGCCGATTCTCAGGTCTCCCCCGAAGAAGTAGATTGCCGGCATCTCGTCCGCCCGTACGCGACGAATGCCTTATTACGAGAGGGTGTGCTTTGCAAAGTTTTAGCAATCTGGCTCGACCGACTGTGGAGGTCAAGATGGCAAAAATCCATCAGGCACTGTGGTTTCGTTTTCTGCTCCTGACAATTCTCAGCAGCATGGCGTGGGCGCAATTGCCCGTCACCGACGATACGTATGTTTCTTCGGCCGCTCCGACTACCAATAACGGGAACAGCCCATCCCTGGTGGTCCAGAAATCGTCCAATGGCACAACGCTTATCAAACTTGATCTTTCGCAATTGACGGCCGCGGGCGTGTCAAGCACAGCGGTCAGCAAGGCAACGCTGAAGTTGTACACCAGCGCCGTCACGGGGCAGGGGACATTTGATCTTTATCGCATTGATTCGTCATGGGCGGAAGGCACGGTCACGTACAACACTTCGCCGGCAATGGCCTTGATCACTGCGGGTGCGGCGGCATGTCCTGGCGTGCAGTGCGTCAACACCGCGAGCAAGTACGTGCAGGTGGATATCACGTCACTGGTGCAGGACTGGTTGGCTGGAGGTCACGCTAACAATGGCCTCGCTCTCAAGCCGAACGCCACGACAATATCTGTAACCTTTGAAGGCAAGGAGAGCACCACGACCAGCCATGCGCCGGAATTGGACGTTGTGCTTAACACTTCGCTGGCGCAACTGCAAGGCCAGATAACGCCAGCTCAGGTAGCGCCGGGTACCTACAATATCAGTATCACTGGCAACGCGGCGACCGCAAATTCGGCAACTACAGCGGGTTCTGCCACGACCGCCAGCAGCGCGGGCGTTGCCGGGGCACTGGCGCTCACACCCAGCCAGTGCGGCGCGACTCTGTTTGCCACAGGCATTCAGGCGAATGGCAATGCTAATTGCTCGGGGATCACTAACGCGCACTTGCCCAGTTCAGTGGTTTACAACAATCAAGT
The DNA here is from genome assembly GCA_003222835.1 of Acidobacteriota bacterium. Next base: position 1,507 of record QHXE01000801.1, read on the forward strand.
CAACACTTTCGCCGCCGGTTTCAAGCAGACCTTCACGGCAAACAGCTCCTATGCCGGATTGAATATTGCCGGTATCAGCGTCAATAACCCGACTGGCCTAGCTGCCGGTGATCTGTGGTTCCGCCTCGACCTCAAACATCTTCATTTTTATGACGGATTAACTACTCACCAGTTGATGTTCCGTGACGACAGCCTACCCGAGTCGCAGGTAACAAATCTGACCGCCGACCTGGCGACCCAAACGACGAATCTGAATAATGAGATCGCGAATCGCCAGGCAGCCGTGACCGCGGAAGCGCTGGCGCGGGCAGCTGGTGATGCGGCTACGCTGACCTCAGCCAACACCTACACCGACAACACCAAGACCAACATCCTGACGCAGCCGCAGACTTTCAGCGGCAATGAGACTCTCAGCGGCAACAACAGCTTTACCGGCAGCAATACGTTCAGCGGCGCGAAGGTGGATCTCTCCGGTGCGGGCGCGACCTTGCCAGTGCAGACGGCGACCACGACACCGCCATCTTCTGGACATCCGGGAGCGTGCGTAGATGGCCAGATGATTCTGGACCTGAGCGGCCCAGCCGGGCAGCAACTTTACGTCTGCAATTCCGCTCACGATGGCTGGGTCGGAATCAATGATGAGAGCCAACTGCAGGCGAGTATCACCGCAGAAACGGCCGCACGGCAGGCGGCGGATGCCACGTTACAGAACAATATTAATGCGGAAGCAACTGCGCGGCAGACAGCCGATGCCGCCGAAGCGCTGGCGCGGGCAGCTGGTGACGCGGCCACGCTGGCCTCAGCCAACACTTACACCGACAACACCAAGACCAACATCCTGACGCAGCCGCAGACTTTCAGCGGCAATGAGAC
>QHXE01000802.1 GCA_003222835.1 Acidobacteriota bacterium
CTGCCTTCTGATTTTTCTCCTCGCCTTCGGCGTTCGCCTACTCTCCTGGCATGATACACGCCTTGAAGTCGGAAAAGTACAGACTGGCGTTACTGCCGACTATAAGCGAGTGGCTGAACTCTTACGAGAGGGAGGCGTGGCTTCACTTCTGAGTTCCTCTTCCCCTTTGAGCGATCTTAACACTCTCGGTCACCCGCCGGGTTATTCGATCCTTCTGGCGCTAATCCATTCGATGTTTGGAGAGTCGGACACCGCCATTCAATTCGTGCAGATGATCTGCGATGCATTGGCTGCGGTCGTCATCCTTTTGATAGTCGCCGAGTTACTGCCGCTTTGCGTCGCGGCTCTCGCCGGAATACTTTCGGCCTTCTCGCCACAGTTTGCGTGGAACTCAGTGCTGCTCCTGCCTGATTCCCTGTCCGTGCTGCCGATTCTGCTCGCACTCTATTTTCTCACCCGTGCAATTAAGAATCCTCGTCTCGTCAACTTCGTCATCGCCGGCGCACTAATCGGAGTCTCATGTTGGCTTAGAGCAAACGTGATGCTGCTGACATTCTTTCTCGCCACGGTTCCGCTTTTAATTAAGGGCGAAAGACGATGGCGCTATGCGCTCGCGGTTCTCTGCGGCACTTTCCTGATAATTCTGCCGTTGACGATCAGAAACGCAATCGTCTTTCATCGCTTCATTCCCGTTTCGCTCGGCGCCGGACAAACGCTGCTGGAAGGGATTGCCGATTATGACGCTGAGGGAAAATTTGGCATTCCTCGGACCGACGTGGGCATCATGAAACAGGAAGCCGAACAGTTTCATCGGCCCGATTATTACGGCACGCTCTTCAATCCTGATGGAGTTGAGCGTGAACGGGCGCGATTGTCACGCGGCCTCGCGGTCATTCGTTCGCATCCGTTCTGGTTTGCGGGAGTGATGGCGCGGCGCGCTTTGTCGATGGTCAGGCTGGAACGATCGCGCTTAATTTCGACCGAAGCTCCAGTTACACATTCGCTGGAGGCACGGGACAATCGGCCACCAATCTGGGCGAACACGCCTACCGAGTTACTCACACACGGTACTCTTACGTCTTCGCAGGCTAAG
>QHXE01000803.1 GCA_003222835.1 Acidobacteriota bacterium
GTCAAATCGGCGCCATCAAGCTCTACGAGCTTGGCCCGGCGCGGTTTGTCTGGACGCGCTATCCTCGCCTTCTGGTTCACGGCATTCAGAAGATTTTCTTGACGGCGGTAATGTTGCCGCTAGCAGTCGTCGGTCTTGCATTAGCCGCGCTCAAGAGGCGACGTCGAGCGCTGGTAATTCTCTTGACAGTCCCAGCCTATTACTTTTGCGTGCAGTCAATCGTGCACACCGAATATCGTTACGTCTTGGCAGTTGATTACTTTTTGTTCGTGCTAGTTGGGGTTGCGGTTGCGTCTATCGTTGGTTTGGCGCGAAGACTTCTAGCGAGGCTTTGGCTAAGACCGAAGGCGTGAACTATGGCTTCGCGCGAATCTTAACCGCGAAGCGGTTGCGCCCTTCAGCCCAGGGTTGGCCGTTGCGGCTACCCTGGGATCACGATGAAAACGCCAATCAACCGCAAAGCGGTTGCGTCATTACCTCGCCGAAGCAAAAAGGGACGCAACCGCTTTGCGGTTGGGCCTTGAGGTTTCAAGGTTTTTTAAGTCCGACGACTTCGCCGATGAGACGGATATGCTTTTTCATTAGCGCCTGCTCGATCAAATCGCTAACCCACTTCGCGCGTGCGTCCCACGTTCCGTTGCGAACCGCATCTTGTCGCGCTCGTCCTTTTTCATTTCCTTCCTCGTGCAAAGCCTCGTCAACCAATTCAAGAAACTGATCTCGACTGCGCGCAATTCGCAACACGTCGCTCATCGATTCGTATTCAGGCAGAACAGAAATCACTACAGGTTTGCCGGACGCAAGATACTCGCGCACTTTGATCGCCGAACCGTAACTCGTAAAAGTAACTTTGGTATCCCACGGCAAGACGCAGACATCGAAACCTGCCGCGTAATTCGGCAACTCCTGGTAAGAAACCGGCGGCAGAAAATGAACGTTCGGCAGGCTCTCGATCTTCAAACCTCGCGATTTATTGCCGATGAAAATCCATTGCCATTGCGGGCGCTCGCGCGAAGCCAGCCTGATCAATTCCTGATCGATTAGCCAAGGCTCGATGGCGCCAAAGTATCCAATGCGCGGCCCCGGAATTTGTTCTATCTCCTTCGCCGTATTGATCTCGCCGGTACTGACGCGGGACCAATGTTCAAAATCCACGGCTTGTTCAAGCAGATGGGATTTCTCGAGTCCACGCGTGGCTTCTGCCAACAACTTGCGGCTGGAGTAAAAAATCAGATCGGCCGCATCGATCGCGCGTTCATGCAGCGCGCGAATCAACTCGGGATCGGTGGCATGATCCATGGTGTTCGCGTCGTACTTGTCTGAAACGTGATAGACGACTAGCGATTCGCTTAAATGGCCCACGACTTCGACTGCGGTGGGAATAGCAATCCACAGAATTGGATTCGACAAACCTCGCCGGCGCGCGAGCGCAGCAATCTGGGCAGTCAGTAGACGACGATTGGCTGCGGTTGCGATGGCGCTCCCAAAGAACGGCACGACGACCGGCGAAACTACCGTGATTCCTTCCTCAGTAGTTCGGGCGAGCTTCGCAAAGCTCTTCAGCTTTCGCTTGATGCGAGGCAACAGATCCTTGTTTCTAATCGAAGCCAATCCCATCGAAATCGAATTGACGAAGATCACACGATTTCCCGCGCGGGCGAAGCGGCGCATCAGGTGGGCCTTTGAGTGCGGATGGTGATACCACCAATCCTCGCCACCAAAACAAATAATGGATCGATCCTTCAGCATCGCTAGGTGGCTGATAGTACAATACGCGACGCCCCTGTTCTATCCGTCACTGAGTTTCACAGAGAAGAGCTCTGTGGCGCTCCGTGCTTGCTCCGTGCCTCTGTGGTGAAAACGTCCCGCGCGAAATCAAACCATGAAGCCGACAATCTATCTTGCTCTAACTCATGACTGGGAATTGCGCGGTGACGGCTCCGGCGATATCGAGCAAATTCAATTCGCGCCGCTGCGTTCGTTGCTCGAGATTTATCGAAAGCACAACGCTCGCACGACGTTTCTTCCCGACGTGATGCAGCAGGTCAGATTCAGGCAGCTCGAAAGCGAACATTCCGAATTGAAATCGTGGGCCGACAAATGGGACGGGCACGTTCGTGAAGCTTTCCGACAGGGGCACGATATTCAGTTGCATCTTCATCCGCAATGGCGAGATGGACGCTACCAAAATGGACGTTGGCATTTGAATGGCGACTGGTCGATCTTAAATTACAATCACGACGCTGTGTACGCGATGCTTGCCGCTGGTAAGGAGTATTTGGAAAATCTGCTGCGGCCTATCGATCCTTCTTACCGCTGCATCGCCTTTCGCGCCGGAGCGCTCGCCGCTGCGCCTTCAGATCATCTATTCAAATCTCTCGTTAGCCTCGGCATTCAACTCGACGTAAGCATCGCCGGCGGCTTGTTCGTCAACGACCGGAACCTTCAACTCGACTACCGCGACAGCGAAGAAGATTTCCTTCCCTTTTATCCGGACATGGGAGACGCGCGCAAAGTTTCCGGGACAAGAGAAGCCATTGTTTGCGTGCCGCTCAATCACTTCTACGGATCGCGCCGAGCAGTCACGAGGCAGAACATTTCTCTCGCGGCAAACCGGATTAGCAAAGGCGCTCCGAGACAGCCGCGAGAGCAAAGAATCAACGATCAGAAGTCGGACGGCCAATCGCGATTGGTTTTCGCATTCGACAAGTTAGTTAAGCCCGTTTTGAAACGGAAGTATTTTGTTTCGGACACGGGAAGACTGAACTATCGGTTGATGCAAGAGATGCTCGGCTCAATTCGTCAACGCGCGCGCCAAAGCGGTCTGCCACAAGTTCCTGTCGTTTTGACGAATCATCCAAAAGACATCCGCGACCTGGCAGCAATCGAACGCTTCGTCGGTGAAATGTCACGGGCGGAAGACATAAAGTTTCTTACGCTGACTGAAATGTATAGAAATCTGCGAAGCGGCGAATTTCAAGTCCGAAGTCGATCGCGAGAATACCGGCGTTCAGAGTTCAACCTTTAGGTTGTCTTTGCGCGAGCGAGCAAGCTAAAGCTTGAACTCTGAACACCTGTAGATCACGAAGCGCCCTTCCGAAATACCGATCGTGGATAGGCGATGATGCCTCGCTTCGCCAGCTCCATCATCTCATCGAACAGTTTCGGCGCGCTGGCGCGAAAGAATTTCATCCCGCCTATCTTCAAGTCGCGGCAAGCCCCTTCAGAAACGTACGTCTTCATGAAAGCCGGCATGTCCGGATGCACCACACGGCTCATGTCGTGCACGTAAGTCTTCACGATTACCCGCTCGCCCTCGTAGTCGACGCAGGGTGCGTCAAAGATTCGATCGTGATAGACACGCACGGGAAACTTTTCTTTTAACGCATCGTCCACACAGTACCCGAAAGAAATGTAATTCGTGGTGGCGCCCAGGCCGATAAT
>QHXE01000602.1 GCA_003222835.1 Acidobacteriota bacterium
TTTCTCTACCGCGAATTGCTGAAGCAGGAATTTGAATGGATGAACAATTTGGAGCGAGCCAAGAAGCCGGAGCGTTTGCCGGTGGTGCTCACCGAAAACGAAGTGCGGCATGTGCTGGCGCATCTCGATGGCCGCAACTGGCTGATGGCGAGCTTGCTCTACGGCAAAGAGCCAAGGGCAAAGAGCTAAGGGCAAAGAGCCAAGAGCAAAGGGCGAATGGTTACTCCCTTCGCTCTTAGCTCTTGGCCCTTTGCCCTCACGGTCCGCACTGCTGTTCCAGTTGCCGCTTGATTTCTTCAGAGAGTTGCACTTCGCGAGGATAGATCGCGGCGGGTTGTGCTAAATGGAGGGTTGTCCGGGCTGGGTCGCATTCTTTTCTGGCGAGGTGTATCTGTGTCGACCAGAGGTTGCCGAAAAAATCTTTGGAGTCTCTTCTTAGAACATCCGAAACAAAAAACTCGGCTTCGTCAAACTTCTTTTCATCGATCAAAATCACCGCCAGGCGATCGTACAATTTGTCTTTGATGTCGGGAGTTGGATCGAGTTCCAGCGCCCTCTTGAATAACTGTTTCGCTCTTTCGGGCTCGGTCTCTTGATAAGTATTGCCGAGGTTCAGTGCCGCGCGGGGTGAATTTGGCACGGCCTGGTAATTCGCAGTCCATAAAGTTCGTTCGTCTTTCCAAGTTCGATTCTGGATTACGGTCAATACGCCAAGAATTACGACTGCCGCGGCAGCGATAAAGTACGGCGCCTTTTTGTCGACCACACCGCTGCGGCTGATCTTACGGGCCAACAAGGCCACGAACAATCCGAAGCTCATCATAGGCAGGTACAGGTAGTGGTCGGCGAGTAACTCGTGATGCGGAATGATTTGGCTTACCGGCAAGAGAAATATGAAGTAAGACAGAACCGCAAAGGCCATCAGCTTGTCGCGCTTCAGCAAGAAGAAGCCGCTATACAGCGCGCCGCCAACGACCGCCATCGACAACCCTACCCGCCAATCAAGTATCGAACGAGAGATTTCAAGTGAGCCGAGGTATTGGGCGATCGGAGTTGGGTAAACCAGTTGCTTCAAATACCACGCATGCACGCGCATCACGGTTAGAAAATTCGCGTAGAAGCTCCCGCCCCAATAGTTTATTTTCCCGGATGTAACGCGCTGGGAGGCGCCTTTAATGAAGACCCAATACAGCGTGAACGCGCTACCGATCAGCCAGAGCGAAATATAGAGCCACTTCTCGCGGTTGAAGGCCTTTCGTGCGGTCTGCGCTGCATCGCGCCACCACGATCCTTTTTCTTTTTCATCCCAGGCATCGCAGTAGTGCCAGACGAAGATCAGAATCGGCAGACTGGCAGCCATTTCTTTCGACAGCAAGCTAAGGGCCCACAGCAAAAAGAACAAAACGAAATAAACTACGGCCTGTAGGGACCAACGCTTCCGGTAATAAGTGAGGTAGCTATGAAAAGCCAAGAGATAGAAGAAGGTAAAGAGCAGGTCGCGCCGGCCCGATATATACGTGACCGCATCCGTCTGAATTGGATGGACCGCAAAAATCAACGCCGCCAGTGTGGCGGTTACGAGGCTTTCAGTGAACCTGCGGACTAAGGCAAAAACCAGGAGCACATTAGCGGCATGAATGACGAGGTTGGTCAGGTGATAGCCAAAAGGACGTTCACCCCATAGTGCGAAGTCTATTGCGTAAGAGATATCTCTAATTGGCCGATACGAATTCAAAAAGAGGCCAAGGTTCATGCTTCGTATCCGCTTATTAGCGAGCACCAGCAGGAAGTCGTCAAATACAAACTCATTTCCCAGGCTATTTACATAGCAAAGGAAGACGATTGCCACCAGCGAGACGATCGCGATGAGTTGGGGATCGGCCGAGAGAAACGAGATGAAACTTTGGTCTAATCGTTTGGCTGGGGCGGGTTTTCGCTTAGCAGCTTTGCGGCTGACAGCGCGAGAGGTTTTCATAATTATTTCAGTCGATGCAATGACAACTTCTCTCTCGCCAGTGCGGCGAGAGTTTGTAAGTTAACTCCCTCTCCCTCTGGGAGAGGGTTGGGGTGAGGGGGTAGCTGGGTAACAAGAAAAGAAAACTCTCCTCCCTCGTTTTTCCCGTCCGCTCCGACAAAAAAGGAGGAAGAAGTATTTTGGGTTTCGTCGCTAGGCCCTCACCCCGGCCCTCTCCCAGGGGGAGAGGGAGTTAACCTACAAACTCTTTGCACATCACTTCTTTCTTACTGCTTACCTTTTATCCGTTCCTTAATCTTATTCGTCAGCTGTCCAATTTTCCCTTGTGCCAGCATCGCGACAGCTTGCCGGAATTCCGAGACCCTGATCAACCTTCTGCTCTTTCGTACGATGTAAGGCTGTTGGCCCCACCACTTCTCCTGACTATTGTCTTTCTCTTTTACGAACGCAGCAGTCCTTCCTGAAAGATCTTTCATAAGGGCCCACTCGGGCTCTTCGCTCAAGAAATCTTTCAAGACGTGTCCAGTCCACAGTTGAATGTCGTCGATTAGCAGCAATCCGCCAATCTTCAAACTACGAGTTGTATAATACCAATCAATAAAAGGCGCTGGAAAAGCATGCTGCCCATCGATCAAAACCAAATCCAACTGGTCAACAGTTAATCCCGGCAGAATGTACTCAGATTTCCCTATGTGAAAATTGATCCTCTCAACAGAAATTCTTCTTTGTTGACAGTACTCCCTGATTCGGTCAGCAAGATCACCGTCAGGAACTATGCAGGTGTGGTTAGCGTGTTTGATAGCGAAAAGAATTGTACTGATACCCGCGCCCGTTTCCAGAGTGTGGGAACTCTGGTTAACCGTCCGGTCTATCAAGTGCAACGCCTGATCGGAAAGCTCGTAGGAAATTGGGACATGCACCCCAACCTTACCAATCCTATGAAGCTTGGGGGAATCGTTCAGTAGCTCTTGCAACGTCATGCGGGTATTGTATCCCGATACCGATAGAGAAAGTTTACGTTGCTTCGACCTGAGATTCAGAAGTGGCGTGATAATAATCGACGACTTCGCCGGCTGATCCGATCTTTTCCATCAGGCCATTCCTGATTAGCATCGCGTGTTGGCACAACTTGGTAATCATTTCCATTGAGTGTGTCACGAGCAGAATCGTTCGGCCGCTGTTGATAACTTCGTTCATCTTCGCAAAGCATTTCTGCTGAAACTCCGCGTCGCCCACGGCCAGCACTTCATCGATAATCAGGATCTCCGGATTCAGATGGGCGGCCACAGCGAATGCCAGGCGCACATACATGCCGCTCGAGTAATGTTTGATGGCCGTTTCGAGAAATTTCTCTGTTCCTGCGAAATCAATAATCTCGTCGAACTTCGCGTTAATCTCGCGCCGGCTCATGCCCAGGACCGCTCCGTTCAGATAAACATTCTCACGGCCAGTAAGGTCCGGATGAAAGCCGGTGCCAATATCGAGAAGGCTTCCTACTTTTCCGTACAGCTCGGCGCGGCCAGTGGTGGGTTCGATAACCCGCGAGAGTATTTTGAGCAGCGTCGATTTTCCGGCGCCGTTGGGCCCGATGATGCCCATAACCTCTCCCGGGTTGACCTCGAAATCGATGTCCTTCAGCGCCCAGAGAATCTCGCTGACCGAATGTCCGTTGCCTCTCATTCGCGCGAATGAGTTGCGAACTGCCTTAACCATCGATTCACGCAGCGTGTCATAGGGCACTAAACGCTCTTCGCGCGCATTGATGCGAAATTGCTTGCTTAGATTCTTGACTCTGATCATTGATTGCATTGAAGTGCCTGAGCCGTAGATCTAAATGAGTTCAGCGAAACTCTTCTCCATTCGACGAAACGCATAAGCTGAAGCCGAGAGCAGGACGAGAGTGAAAGCTGCAGCGAGGCCGATAGCCCACCAGTTGATCCACTGGCCAAATAGTGCCGCGCGATAGGTGTTAACAATCCCGCTCATAGGATTTAACAAGAATATCCGGCGCCATTCCGGCGGCACTATTGACGAATCGTAAATGATCGGTGAAGTAAACATCCATGCTTGAAGCAGGAACGGCAGTACATAGCGAATGTCCCGGTACTTGACGTTAAGAGCAGAGAATAAGATTCCAGTGCCCAGAGCGAGAGCCGTGACGAGAATTGAAAGTGGCAATATGAGAATGATTTTCCAGGTCAAGCCAATGCCATAGTAGGCCAGCAATGGAATAAACAGCAGCCACGCGATCGCCCAATCGACTACGCCGGCGCCGACTGCCGCGCTGGGGATTAGCAACCGCGGAAAATAGATCTTGGTAATCAGATTGGTGTTTCCGAACAGACTATTCGCGCCGTTCATTACTGAGTTTGAAAAAAACGTCCAGAGAGAGATACCCGCGTAATAAAAGAGTGGCCCGGGTATACCTTGGGTGGGCATGCGGGCCAGTTTGCCAAAGAAGAAAGCGAAAATGATCATCATGACCAGCGGCTGAAGAATCGCCCACAGCGCCCCAAGCAGAGTTTGTTTGTAGCGGACCTTTATGTCGCGCCACATCAAAAAATATAACAGCTCGCGGCTGGTCCACAGTTGATGGAGATTGAGCGGCAGCCAGGACTTGGTGGCTTTGATCGTAACGACTGGCGTTAGTGGAAGCTTATATTCCCGGCGGAGCCTCGTCGTTGGCTCCGTCGCATTCACCGACAACGGCGGCACAATAGGGCTCACCTCTGGCGAACTGTCCAAGCTTGTCGAACTCATTACAATCCTTATATAGTTACCTGACTCGTAATGTCTTCTTGATAGAGAGAAGAGTTTTGGCCGGATTTATCACCGAGGACGACCCATTTCGATTCTACGAGGCGGCAACTTCAACAACTGATCACGCGGCCCTTTGAAGTAGACACTTTACACGCCAGCGGCCAAAGTTGGCAATCTCGTTTAGGATTTTGGCCTGATGAAAACCCCTCGAAACAACGCATCCGGCACGGATCCCTTAACAGTCTCGGTCGTGGTTCCGCTATTCAACGAGCGGGCCGCCTTGGACCAACTCTACCGTAGATTGTCGGCCGTGCTCGTCGACATGGCCCATAGCTACGAGATTATTTTCGTGGATGACGGCAGCACCGACGGCTCTCTGACGACTCTAAAAGATTTCCGGGCCCTCGATCGATCGGTCAGATACATTCGCTTTCGCAGAAATTTTGGCAAGTCGGCGGCACTTGCGGCCGGATTCCGCGCCGCTCGTTACGAAGTGATTGTCACGATGGATGCCGATCTCCAGGACATACCCGAGCAGTTGCCCTTACTTCTGAAGAAACTAGAGGACGGATACGATGTCGTTTGCGGTTGGCGCCACCATCGTCGCGATAAGCTGAGCAAAAGGATAGGTTCGAAGATTTATAACCTGGTGACCGCGATGCTCACCGGAGTCCGCCTTCACGACCTCAACTGCGGTTTCAAATGCATTAGGCGTAAGGTCCTCGACGAAGTAATGGTTTATGGCGAGCGACATCGTTTCATTCCGGTGCTGGCGAGTTATCGAGGATTTCGTCTCGGTGAAGTGAAAATAGATCACGCGCCGCGCGCCCATGGTAATTCGCGTTATGGCCTGGAGAGAGTATTGGGCGGATTCTTCAGTTTGCTCACGGTCATTCTCATGACTCGATACACGAACAAGCCTTTGCATTTTTTCGGCCTAATGGGATCGTTTCTATTTTCTATTGGTTTCGTGGTTGACGCCTACCTGATTCTCTTACGCATTTTCCGGCGGGAATGGCTGAGCAATCGCCCGTTGCTAATAGTCGGAACGATGCTGATCATCGTAGGCGTGCAACTGGTCCTATTCGGTCTGCTCGCAGAGATGGTGGCCTTTTCCTATCGGCGCGAGAACGACTATTCGATCGTTGAGACAGAAGCGCCGGAAGACGACCTGATTTTTGAAAGTCCGTTTAGAGTCGAGGCCGAAAAAGTCGCGCGATGAGAATCACGGTTATTGGACCGGCGTACCCACTTAGAGGCGGGATTGCCCATCATGTTTATTGTCTCAAACAAGAACTGACGCGGCGCGGCCATTCGGTCCAGGTAATCTCTTTCCGCAAGCTGTACCCAAGTATATTTTTTCCCGGCAAGACAGAGTTGGATGTCAGCTCCGCAACGCTCGACGCTGGAGCCGAGCCGGTTCTCAATCCGCTTAATCCGATCACCTGGGCCAGGGCATTTAAGAGAGTCAAAAGTTTCTCACCGGATGGGGTCATCTTTCAGTGGTGGCAACCTTTTTTCGGTCTCATGATTGGCACGCTGGCGAGGCTGTTTCATAAGAAGGGCTTGAGATGTATTGTCGAATGTCACAACGTTTTTCCCCATGAGGGCACTCCATTCGATCGTCTGCTCGTCAAGTTCGCCTTGAGGCCGGCCGATGCCTTCATTACTCATTCCCGCAAGGAAGAAGCGGATTTGTCATCGCTCGTTCCGGGGAAGAGAATCAGCGTAGCTTCGCTTCCTACTCCCAGCGAATTTTTCAACGAAAGAAATCATGCCCGCGACGGAAGAACGATTCTCTTCTTCGGAAAGGTGCGGAAATATAAAGGTCTCGACGTGTTACTCGCGGCCATGCCGAAGGTCCTTTCCCAAATCAATTGTCAACTTTTAATTGTAGGTGAGTTTTACGATTCCGTGGAGCGGTATCGACAGCTTATTGATGAACTCGAATTAGAACAGCATATCGACATCGACGATCGCTATGTTCCGAACGAAGAGGTTGTCGGAGTCTTTGACCGCGCGGACGTCCTGGTCTTGCCATATTTGAGTGCGACCCAAAGCGCTGTGGCGCAGATAGCTTTGCGGAATGGATTGCCAGTGATCGCGTCGAGGACCGGCGGATTATCAGAGGTTGTGATTGAAAACGTAAACGGGCTGTTGTTTCCCCCGGGTGATTCAAACGCCCTCGCCGACCAAATCATTTCCTATTTCACTAATAGTTCGGGGCCGGCCTTTGCGAAGAATATTATTTCTACCTCAGCTACCCCGCGGGAAGACCTGGGGAAGGTGATTGAGGATCTCGTGGGCGGTGCTCCAAACTCGGCCTACCTTTGGAAGAGTTCCGGGGTGAGGGATTTAGCTTAGGGATAGTCCCCTCTCACTCTGGGAGAGGGCTAGGGTGAGGGCGTGAGTGCGGCAAAACACCAAGAAATATTTACCAAACGACCTCGTCTCAAACCCTCTCCCCGGCCCTCTCCCAACAGAGAGGAAGATGCCGCCAAGCGAGCCCACCTTAACGGTCATCGTCCCTTGTTATAACTCGGAGCGCACCATCCGCCAATGTCTAAATTCGATTATTAGCCAGCAGACTTCCGTTGAGTTTGACGTAATAGTAGTTGACAGTTCCTCTGATCAAACCGGGCAAATCGTGGAGCATGAGTTTCCCTCTGTGCGACTGATCAAGCTCAAAGAGCGCGCCTTCGCCGGAGTCGCTCGCAATCTTGGGATTCGAGCAACGAGGGCGCCGTACTGCCTCATGATCGATTCTGATTGTGTGGCGGAGCCTGATTTGATCGAGAAGGCCATGGCTCGACATCGCGAAGATAACTACGCTGCGGTCGGTGGCTCATTAGCTAATGGCACGCCGCAGAGCATAAGCGGCACCATAGGTTACCTGATTGAGTTTAAGGAATTTATGCCCAGCGCGCCGATGCGTCTGGTGCAGAGTGTGCCGACTGCAAACGTAACCTACCGTCGCGAGACGCTGGAACGTTACGGTTGTTTCGATGAGG
>QHXE01000804.1 GCA_003222835.1 Acidobacteriota bacterium
AAAGCAGCCACGCCGTACAGATCCAGCAAGCGGAGCAGTTGTGCGGTTTGCCGGGCGGCCGATTCTCCTTCGGCGAAGGCCCGCTCCAGCAAGGCTTCGCTTTCCGGAACAGCCAGCGCCAGGCGGCCGGCACGTGTGCCGTGGAGGGCTTTGCGTTTGTGGCGCAGCAGGGCTTGTTCATGCGCCGGGTCCAGGATCGCTTGCTGCCGGTCATAGGAGCGATGATGTCGGGCGATCTCAGCGGTGCCGTCCAAGATGCGTACATCGGTGTCGGAAGCCAGCAGGGTCAGAGACCGACCCACGGCCTCGGGCGGAATGGAATAGTCGTTGAGATCGAAATGCACGTAGATGGTCTTACGGGAGCGCACCGTCTCCATCCGATCGGTGTTGCAGGGATGGAGCGGAAGCGGCAGTAATCGCGGCTGTTCTTCGGCAAAAGCTTGGGCCACGGTCCGTGCACTGTCGTCGGGCCAGGAGCGCCGGTGTGCCACTTCATCCCGCCAGAGGAGCGCTTGGCGATTGCACTCCGCCAGTGTGGTGAAGACGCGCCCCGCCCAAAAGGAATCGCGTACATACCGTATGGCCCTTTCCACGCGGCCCTTCTGATTACCCGCCCGTATCTGACAAGGACGTGGCACGAAGTGATAGTGAGCCGCCAGTTCCAACAGCCGTGGGTTGAAATGAATCTGATTCCCGCGGCGTTCCAGCACCGCACTGCGGAGATTGTCGTACAGGATGACCCGGGGCGCTCCGGACCAGGCTTGAAAAGCGCGCACATGACCGCGCAGGAAATTTTCCGTCGTCTGGTCGAAGAAGAACTCCAGATACAACGCCCGCGACCAGGACAAGGTGATCACAAAGCAGGAGAGTTGGCGCCGGGCCCGCCCAACCATGACGGAGCCGAAGTAGGCCCAGTCAACCTGTGCTTGCTCGGCAGGAAAAACCTGCAATCGGAGAAAGGCTTCATGGGGATGCGGGCGCAAACGTGCCACGACGCGCCGCAACTGCTCGACACTGCCGGCGTAGCCACGATCCCGGATCATCTGATGTATGCGCGTGGCCCGCAACCGTGGATGCTGCTCCAGCACCTCGCGCACAAACGGCAAATACGGATCGACAATGGAGGGCCGCAGCGGCTCGGCGTGCTGGAAGCGTTCCACCTCGATGGCGCGCCGTACGGTGTCGGGGTGGACGTCCAGGGCTTGTGCAATGGTGCCGATTTTCCAATGCTCGGCGTAGAAATAGCGGCGAATCTGTACGCGGGTTTCGGGACTGATCATGCCAGCTCACCTTCGTCTTGGAATATGGGGGAAAGGATCGACGAAGCGGCCTGGCCGGCCGCAGATCGAGCAGCGCAGCCAGAGATCGGTCCGCTTCTCCAGTCCGCTGGGCGGCTTAGATGGCAGCGGGGCCGCAACCGGCATGAGGATCGTTTCTCCACAGCCGAATAGTGCCGGAGAAATGACCGAATGGGAAGATTGATCCGTCACGCGGACCAGCGCGTGGCGTTGCCGGTACGCACGTTGCCGGTCCCGATGATCGAGCCGGCCTTCCCGACTCCGCTGGTAGCGGTGGTTGGCAGCGCGGTGTTGTCGGCGCCGGGCTGCGCTGCGGCAAGCCGGACTGCAATAGCCCTGTCCGCGGTCGCAGTGCGAGCAAATCCAGAACAGCGCCTGGCATCCCTGACTGCGACAAACGCGCAGCCGGAGAACCACTTCTCCATGAACCGCCATCCGCCCACTCAGGCGGGCTTTGACAATGGCA
>QHXE01000805.1 GCA_003222835.1 Acidobacteriota bacterium
ATTCAGCCGTGCTCACGGAAGAGGGCGTGGACAAAGCCGAACGTCTGCTCGGCGTCGGCAATCTTTACGAACCTTCGAATATGGAATTGCTGCATTGCGTCGAACAAGCCCTGAAGGCGCACACGCTTTATCGGCTCGATCATCAGTACGTGGTGCAGGACGGCGAGGTAATTATCGTCGATGACTTCACCGGGCGTTTGATGAAAGGCCGTCGCTGGTCCGATGGATTGCATCAGGCCGTCGAAGCCAAAGAAGGCGTGAAGATCGAGCGCGAGAATCAGACGCTCGCCACGATCACGCTGCAAAACTATTTCAGGCTTTACGAAAAACTTTCCGGCATGACCGGAACGGCGGAAACCGAGGCGGCTGAATTTCATTCGACTTACAAACTCGATGTGATCGTAATTCCCACGCACATGCCGATGGTGCGCAAGGACAACCCGGACATGATCTATCGCACCCTGCCGGAAAAATGGGACGCAGTCGTCGAAGAAATCAAAGAGCGTTACGAGCATGGCCAGCCGGTGTTGGTCGGCACGGTTTCCGTGGAAAACTCTGAACTGATCGCTCGCCGACTGCAGCGGGTCTCAGTTCCGCATAACGTGCTCAACGCCAAATACCACGAGCGCGAAGCCGAGATCGTTGCGCAGGCCGGTCGCAAGGGCGCGATTACGATCGCCACGAACATGGCGGGCCGCGGCACGGACATTCTGCTGGGTGGTAATCCCGATTTCATGGCGCGCGAGTTTTTGAAAGAGCAGGAGATCGATCCGGACGACGCGACCGACGACCAGTGGCGAGAAGTTTTTGCGCGTGCGAAGCGCATCGTCGAATCGGAACACAAGGAAGTCGTGTCACTAGGCGGATTGCACATTCTTGGCACGGAACGCCACGAATCGCGCCGCATCGACAATCAGCTTCGCGGGCGCGCGGGTCGTCAGGGCGATCCCGGATCGTCGCGCTTTTTCCTTTCGCTCGAAGACGATCTGATGCGCATCTTTGCCGGCGACAAGGTCAAGGCATTGATGCAGCGTCTGGGCATGGAAAAAGGTGTGGCCATCGAATCCAAGATGGTTTCCAAACGCATCGCTGCGGCGCAGAAGTCGGTCGAAGGCCGCAACTTTGAAACTCGCAAACACCTGCTGGAATACGACGATGTGATGAACAAGCAGCGCGAGACCATCTATGGCTTGCGCCGCCAGTTGATGGAAGAGCCCGACCAGCGTGAGTACCTTGTGGGCGAGACAGGCGTGGCGCGCGATCTGTTCGCCGATCTCACCAAGCAATATCTCGATCCGAATCTCTCGCCCGACGAGTGGGATGTCGAAAACTACAAAGTCCAGATTCATACCGTCTATGCGCTTGATTGCGACGCCGAAGGGATCGATTTCCAGAACCTCACTTCGCAGGAAATCGAGGAAACCATTTGGGAAAAACTGAAGGCGAAATATTCCGAGAAAGAAAAACAGATCGGCGACGAGGCAATGCGCACCTACGAGCGCATCATCATGCTCAACATCATCGACGCGCAGTGGAAGGATCACCTGCTGGCGCTCGATCACTTGAAGCAGGGGATTGGGCTCGTCGGCTACGGGCAAAAAGATCCTCTGGTTGAATACAAGAAAGAAAGTT
>QHXE01000806.1 GCA_003222835.1 Acidobacteriota bacterium
AGGCTCCGTCGCGCCACCAGTCTCTGACCTCCTGAGGTGCCTGGCGGTTTTTAGGTTCCCTTGGAACGGTAATGAGCCGACCGGTTGCGTGGCGGCGAGAGTTGGCCGAGACTGGTCGGATGCCCCAAATGCAACTGCCGATGTTTCCTGCGGGCCTGACGGCGATCACCAAGGAGATTGCATTTCAGTGCGAGTCGGGAAAGGTAGTGTACTTCTACGGTCATCTACCAGTGTTCCAGCATGACGCTGACGACGTACAAAGCTTTCGACTGTTCACCAGCCAGTTGATCGAACGGGGGACAGTGAGGCAAGGCGACATCACCAAGGCGTTCGGGGTTCCTCTGATCACCGTCAAACGATACAGCAAGCTGCTTCGCGAACGAGGGACGAAAGGGTTCTTTGCGGCGAAAGGACGACGCTCAGCGCCGGTACTGACAGCGGCAGTGTTGAGCCAGGCACAGAGATTGTTGGACGAGGGCCGGAGCGTGCCGGAAGCAGCCCGGCAATTGAAGGTTCTGGCGGACACGATGCACAAGGCGATAGGGGCGGGGCGTTTAAAAAAAAGCCAGTAGGTCCGAAGGCGCCGGCTGCCTCCACCAAGAGCGAGCGTAGCACCACCGACAGCCTCGCTCCGATGGGTTACGCGGCCACGCGAACACTGGATCGGGTAAGCACGGCCCTGGGCTTAATGGGCGCCGCATCGATCGAATTTGCATCCGCCCAGGATATTCCGCAAGGAGGCTTGTTACTGGCAGTGCCGGCTTTGCTGGCGATGGGACTACTGCGGCACAGCTTGGAGATGTATGCGTTGCCGCGCGGCTACTACGGTCTAAGCAGCATCTTGTTGCTGCTGGCGATGATGGCCTTAGGACGGTTGAAATCGATCGAACAATTGCGCTACGCGGCGCCGGGGGAGTGGGGGAATCTGCTGGGGTTGGATCGGATTCCGGAGGTGCGCACGTTGCGCGAGAAACTGCAGGCGCTGTGCGTGGCAAAGGGACGGGCGGCGCGATGGAACGCGGAGTTGGCCAAGCAATGGATGGGACTGCAGCCGGAAGCCGAGCCGATGTTCTACGTGGATGGACACGTTCGTGTGTACCACGGTGAGATGGCACAACTGCCGCGGCATTATGTGGCGCGACAGAAATTATATCTGCGTGCCACGGTGGACTACTGGGTCAACGCGCTGGATGGCCAACCCTTCGTCTACATCAACCAGGAGATCGATCACGGGTTGGTGCAGGCGCTGGACAAGGATATCGTGCCATGGGTGGAGAAGCACGCGCCGATCAGTGCGGAGCATCAGCAGCGGATGGACCGGGATGCGCTCACGCCGCGATTCACGGTGATCTTCGACCGCGAGGGCTACAGCCCGGATCTATTTGAAGAGTTGCAACAGCGGCGCATCGCCATGCTGAGCTATCACCGCTATCCGGCCCAAGACTGGGCGACCGCAGAGTTCCAACCGCAGACGGTGAACTTGGCGAACGGAGAAATGGCGCAATTGCAGTTGGCGGAACGAGGCACACGATTACCCAAGGGACTGTGGGTTCGTGAAGTGCGGAAGTTGAGCGAGAGTGGCGAGCAGATCTCGTTGATCAGCACGCACCGGCGGTTGGGCGCTGGGGCGCTGGCAGCGGCATTATTCGCGCGGTGGGCTCAGGAAAACTTCTTCCGCTACATGCGGCAACACTATGCATTGGATCGAATCGTGGAGCTTGGTAGTGAGGAGATTTCTGATGCCGAAGTCACGGTGAACCCGGCCTGGCGGACCCTCAACCGCGAGGTGCGGAAACAACATGAGGCCCTGAAAAAAGCACGGGCACAGTTTGCCGCAGCCAGTCTAACGGAGCCGGTTTCCGAGGCTGCCGTCACGCGCTTCGCCGCTATCCAAGGCCAGCAGCAAGAGAAAATCGAACAACTCCAACGCCAACTGGAAAAACTGAAGCAAGAACGCAAGGCGGCCCCACATCACATTCCCGTCAAAGATCTGCCGGAGCAGGATCGCTTCACCAGATTGCGCCCCGAGCGAAAGCACTTCATCGACACCATCAAGATGATCAGCTATCGCGCGGAAACCAGCATGGTAGCCATCCTCCGCGAAAAAATGTCGCGCGCCGACGATGCTCGCGCTCTGCTGCGGCAGATCTATGACACCGATGCCGATCTGATTCCCGACCTCCACGCCGGTACACTGACCGTGAAACTACACCATCTCACACAATCGGCTCACGACCAGATTCTCCGCCACCTCTGCGATCAGCTTAATGAAACCGAGACGATCTTTCCCGACACCCAGCTCAGGCTTTGCTTCCAAGTTGGCTCAGGCTGATTCCTTGACCTCAGGAGGTCAGAG
>QHXE01000816.1 GCA_003222835.1 Acidobacteriota bacterium
CCGCTGCAGGGCGCTATTGACCGAGGCCGTTGAGCCACCGAGCAGCGTGGGCGCTTCAGTGGCCGCCCAACCGAGCACATCGCACAGCAGGAGCACCGCGCGCTGGCGCGGCGGCAGATGTTGGATCGTCGCGACGAACGCCAGCTGCACGGCCTCGCGCGCGGTATAGCGCGCTTCCGGATTTGGCGCGTCGTCAGCGATCCCTTCCAAGCCCGAGTCCGGGTAAGGCTCAAGCCACGCCACGTCGGTTGCCGGGGTGCCGTCCGGCATCTGAACAGCGGCGGGTGCGCGTTCGTGCGGCAGCCAGCGCTGCGAGCTCTTGCGGCTCGCGAGCGCGTTGAGACACGCATTAGTCGCAATCCGATAGAGCCAGGCGCGAAACGAGCCACCCTCGAAGCTGTCGAAGCTGCGCCAGGCGCGCAAGTAGGTTTCCTGCACGAGGTCCTCGGCTTCATGCACGGAGCCCAGCATGCGATAACAATGCACCTTGATTTCCCGCCGCAACGGCTCAGCCAGCCGTTCAAACGCCTGGTTTGAATGCTCTGAGGCTGCCTTCCGACGCGAGCGTTTCGGCGCTGCCATGGCCAAGTTCCTGTCAGGGCACCGCTTCGAGGCCCTTCGCGGAGACCACGAACACATTACCCTTTGATCGATCAGGGTGCGTGACGACCTCCAGGGCCCCGGCCGCAACATCGGCTGAGGTGGGAGGCGAATCCATGCTTTGAATGAAATCCGCCTCTGAGATGCCGAGATAACGGGCGTACCCAGCCACTGCGTGCTTGCCGAGCTCACTGTCCGGCATCATTCGCGGTGCGAGCGCCATGAACCTGATGCCCACCTTCAGGCGATCCGATTCCTTCTGGGCATAGTTCGCGATGAATATCTGCGTGCGCTTGGCGCCGGCGTACCCTCCGGAGATGGGTGAACCTGCGAGCGCTGCACCGCTCGAGATCAGAATGACGGTAGAGCCTGCGGGCAGGGGCAGGGTGAGCGCAGCCTTCGAGAAATGAAAAGCGACCTTGACGTCAACTTCCCAGTTCACCGAGAACTCACGCCAGCTCTGCTCGTGCAGCGGCGCGGCGGGCGGAAAAGCACCCGCCGTTACCACGAGGACGTCAGGGCGGAGTACGTCGAACACGCGGGATGGAGCGCTTTCCTCGGTGGCATCGAGCGCTAGAACCTCGACACCCTGGACCTCCCGGGCGAGCTGCCGGAGGCGCTCCTCCTGCCGTGCGACCGCGAGCACGCGGGCGCCGTCGCCGATCGCGGCTTCCACGACGCGCCGCCCGACGCCACGGCTCCCGCCGATCACCACTAGGTTCTTACCGATGAATGGAAGCATTGTGTCCTCCTCGAGGCGGCTGCATTGCACCTCGCTCATGGATAGAACCGCCGGGGCATCTGAAACTCATCGGTCCCTTCATTCCTTCTCGTTAGGCTCGCCTTTGCCGGTCGTGATGAGACCACGCAGACTCTCGTTGATATAAAAGCCCCAGGCGCCGGCGCATTTTCCATAGCATTCGATGGCCGGCACCAGGCCGACGTGGGTGAACCGCAGTTCAGTCTTCGCACCCTTCTTCGCGATTTCGAAGACGACGTCAGTGCCGTTCCATTCGGCCTTGTCCTTCACGAAATTGATGTGGCTGTCCACGATGTGCCAGACGACTTTCTTGCCCGGCGCCAGCTCGGTGATCTTCTGGGTGGTGCGGTGCAGGTCCTGGTATCGGTACGTAAACTCGGCACCGAGTTTGTCGGTGCGACCGTCAATTTCTCCTGACCACCACCCACGAACGTTGTTGATGGCGTCGAAGACCTCTTGCGGGGACTGATCCACCGTGTAAGAGATCGTGTAGCTTTCGGTCTTCATCGACTGCTCTCCTTTAGCTTGGATGCCAGCCTCACCCGCAAAACCGGTACGATGGCGGAAACTCATCGAACCCGTCAGGCCGCCGCAGCGCTTTGTGGCACGAAGGCCGCGAACTGACGCTCCAGCGCCTTCGCGGCGCCCGCGCGCCAACCTTCCGCAATGGACTGCGACATCGGATCGGGGAAGATATCCTCCTCGCCCCGCTCAAGCCCATCGAAGATGCCCCGCGCGGCGACCTCGGTCGGTGCCTTCGGGATGTCGAAGCCACG
>QHXE01000817.1 GCA_003222835.1 Acidobacteriota bacterium
GGATCCTTATTGATGGCCACGATGGTTTGGGAGTTCTTCATTCCCACCAAATGTTGAATCGCTCCGGAGATGCCCACGGCGATATAAAGTTTCGGCGCCACCGTTTGACCGGACGAGCCGATTTGACGATCGAGCGGCAACCACTCCGCGTCGCAGATAGGCCGCGACGCTGCGAGGTCGCCACCGAGAACTTCAGCCAACTTCTCTGCGAGAGCCAGGTTGTCTTTACTCTTAATACCGCGACCGACGGCGACAATGATATCAGCTTTGCTCAGGTCGACGGCTTGTTTGACTTCCTGAAACGGCGCTTCCGGCTTCATACGGACTTCGCCGATTTCAGCTTGCAGCGTTTCGACCGGCGCGCCGCTTCCCTTCGCAGCTTGATCGCCGCGAAAAGCGCCCGATTGAAAAGTAACAAACACCGGCGGCTCGCCATCCGACACTACATCCGCGTCCAACTTGCCGAGAAAAATCCGGCGCGTGAACGTCGTTTTTCCCGCCTCGACATTCATGCGAACACAGTCGCTAATCAATCCTTTGCCGAAACGCGCGGCAAGTTTCGGCGCGAAGTCCCGCACCAGATAAGTGTGCGACATGATCACGTACTGGGGATCGGCAGCGCGCACAACTTGCTCCATTGCGTCGGCATAAGCATCGGGCGTGTACTCGGAAAGCTGAGGGTGATCGACGCTGATTATCTTTTCCAGATCATAAGCCGCAATGTCCTGAGCTAACGATGGCGCACCGAGCACGACCGCCGTGCACTTCTGTCCAGTGTCGACAGCAAGCTTTTGCGCCGCCGCAATCGCTTCCAGCGAAGTCTTATTCAGCGCACCAGCTTTATGCTCGATGAAAACTAGAATGCCTTTACTCATGGTTTCTAAGTAGCACAGACCTCGGTCTGTGGCGTTTTTCGAGGTACGAGTTGCAGATCAAAACACAGACTCAAAGAAGCTCTGAATAAGTAAGTATGTTCCCTCTCCCTTTGGGAGAGGGCTAGGGTGAGGGGTTTAGTGACGCAAGCCAACCTTTAGTCCTCTCCTCCCGCCGCCGCACAATTAAGAAATAGGAAATGAATTCTTACACTGCCTCTGCTAAGCCCTCACCCCGACCCTCTCCCAAAGGGAGAGGGAGCATCGACAAACTTCAAGTCTATGCTGCTCAAATCACGCGCGCTTCAGTGCGGAGTTTCTCGGCCAATTCGACCGCGCCCCTCTTGGCATTGCCGTCGCCGAGAAACTGCGTCTG
>QHXE01000818.1 GCA_003222835.1 Acidobacteriota bacterium
CGATCTATGACCGTACGGTGGTCACCGTGCGAACTTGTGAAAGTCCGGGTCGCGCTTCTCGTTGAACGCCGCGACTCCTTCTTTCGACTCCGCGGTGTCGTAGAACAGTTTAACCGCGTGAAGGGCGAAATTGCTGATGCCCCGGATGTTGTCGGAATCGGCATTGAAGGATCGCTTGGCGAGCGCAATGGCGGTCGGCGACCGCTGCGCCAGCTTGTCGGTCCAATCTTTCACGGCGGCATCGAGCTGTGCAGCCGGAACCACCTTGTTGACCAGCCCCATCTCGTGCGCCTGTTCAGCGGTGTAGCGTTCGTTCAGGTACCAGATCTCCCGCGCTTTCTTGTCGCCGACGTGGCGTGCCAGGAAGGCCGTGCCCCAGCCGGCGTCGACTGATCCGACCTTGGGACCGACCTGGCCGAATTGCGCGGTGTCGGCGGCAATGGTGAGGTCGCAGAGCGTCGCGAGAACGTTGCCGCCGCCGATGGCGAATCCGTTGACGCGTGCGATCACCGGCTTCGGAACATCACGGATCAAGCCCTGCAGTTCGTCGATCGGCAACCCCACGACGCCGCGGCCGTCATACTGGCCCTCATGCGCCGATTGATCGCCTCCCGTGCAGAAGGCTTTGTCGCCGGCACCGGTCAGCACGATGCTCGCGACCTGCCGATCGTTGGCGGCGAGGTGCAGGGCCTGGATCATCTCTTCCAGCGTTTGCCCACGGAAGGCGTTGTAGACCTTCGGCCGGTTGATGATGATCCACGCCGCGCGGTCGCGCACTTCGTAGATGACGTCGGTGAATTGCTTTGGATCGGTCATGGCGTTTCCTCGCGCTTAGATCATGTTCATTCCGCCGGAGACGGAAATGGTCTGTCCGGTGATGTATTTTCCGTCGTCGGAAGCGAGCATGGCAACGATCCCGCCATAGTCGTCAGGCTCGCCCATGCGCCGGAGCGGGATTCCCCTGACCATCGCGTCCTTCCATTTTATGGCCTGCTCGCCCTCGCCGAGGACGGTGGCCATCATCGGCGTGTTGGTCGGGCCCGGGCAGACGGCGTTGAGCAGCACGTTCTTGCGCGCCAGCTCGCGGGCGAGCGATTTGGTAAAGGAGATCAGCCCACCCTTGCAGGCGGAGTAGACTGCCTCGTCGCTGGTGCCGACCCGCGCCGCGTCGGAGGCGATATTGACAATTCTGCCTCCGCCGCGCTCGGCCATCAGAGGCGCAATGGCCTTGTGGGTGTTGAGAGGCCCGTAGAGATTGATGCGGATGATCTTGTCCCAGAGGTCCTTGTCGGTCTTCAGGAACGGCATCGGCCGGTCCCAGCCGGCATTGTTGACCAGGAGCCAGATCGGGCCGAGTTCGGCTTCGACCTTCGCCACCGCTTCGTTGATGGAGGCGGCATCGCCGACGTCCACCGCATAGGTCTTGATGACCGCCTGCGGCGCGAGCTTCGCGGTTTCCTCGCCGACTTGCGGGTTGATGTCGAAGATCGCCACCTTGCAGCCCTCTTCGGCGAGACGCAGCGTCAGTCCGCGCCCAATTCCCTGTCCTCCGCCGGTGACCACGGCGACTTTTCCAGAAAGGCCTTTCAACGCAGATCTCCCTTGTCGTTTGTCATTCTTGTCGTGCCGCACGTCGCCCGAAGACGGAAATGCAGCCGGCACCGACGTTCCTTCACGCCCGAAGGGGCGGGCCTATGAGGCCGACCCGTTCTTCTGC
>QHXE01000819.1 GCA_003222835.1 Acidobacteriota bacterium
AGACCTGAATGCCCCGCTCTTCTGCCGTCACGCGTAGCGGGTCGGGCTTGGCGCCTGGCTTCTCTGGGGCGCAGAACACCCCGGCGACGGTTGTGCCCCGGGCGATGAACGCCTCAAGCACGCTCTTGCCGAAAGCCTGTTGTCCGATGATGGCGAGGCGCATGGGGAGTCTCGTGTGCGCTGGTGAGCGGGCCACGCTACCGGTGAAGAGGCTCGGGTTGCAAATCCTCGACCCGTTGAGGAATCAGTAAGTACAGCGCACGCGCGGCCCGCCCGGTCCGAACGGGAGCACCGCCGGCCCACCTGATACCTGAGGGGCCGTTGCGAGTGTACGCGCATCGACCGAGCGCGCTCGCGATCTTGAGTGCTGGAGCTGCCCCGCTTCCGTGGACGGGTTGTCGTCTTAGTTCCGAACTCCCCTCTTCTCGATGTTCATCGATCTTACCAGTAGGGGAGTCTGCCACCGCAGGTGGCAGAAGCTCATCATTTTTCAACCGCCGAGAAAAATCGACTGCATAGGAAGCCCCAGGAGCCGCGATCGCAGGGGTACCCGCTACTGCGATACCCCTCCAAATCAACCCGTGAGAGGTTGGAGGCCGCATGTCAGGCCGCCTCGCTCTGCAGCGCATGGCGCTCGTAGTTGACGGGCGAACGGCGACCCAACGACGAGTGTCTGCGATGTGGGTTGTACCAACCTTCCAGCCAATCGAAAATCGCCATCTTCGCTTCGGCCTGGCTCTTGAAGCGACGCCGGTTGAGCACTTCACGCTCGAGCGTGGCGAAGAACGATTCGGCCATCGCGTTGTCGTATGCATCCCCCACCGTGCCCATCGAGGGCATGATGCCTGCTTCCCGACAGCGCTTGCCGAAGGCGTAGCTGGTGTACTGGCAGCCGTGGTCGGAGTGATGGATCACCGTCTGGGGCCGGCGGATCGTGATCGCCATGTCGATCGCCGCGAGCATCAGCTCGGTGCCCAGATGCATCTCCATCGCCCAGCCGACGATCTTGCGCGAGAACACGTCCAGCACGATCGCGAGGTACAGAAAGCCGCTCCAGGTCGGAATATAGGTCGCATCGGCGACCCACAGCCGATTCGGCCGCTCGGCATAGAAGCGCCGCTCGACCAGATCCGCCACTTCCGGCGGCTGCGCCGCGCTCACCGTCGTGACCACAAACTTGCGCAGCGTCGCCCCACGCAGTCCCGCTGCACGCATCAACCGCGCCACGCGCTTGCGGCCCACATGGATCTGGTGATCATCCGCCAGCTCCGCATGGATCATCGGCGAGCCATACGTCTCGCGCGAGCGGCGGTAGATCTCGTGGATCCGAGCCGTGAGCGCGATATCGGCCCGCTCCCGAGCAGACATCGGGCGCTTCTCCCAAGCATAGAAGCCGCTCGGGGACACTTTAAGCAACCGGCACATGACCCGTACCGAGTGGGTGGCCTGGTTCGCCTTCACGAATCCGAAGAGCGCTTCGGTGTCGCGGGCTTCTCGGTCGCAAACCAGGCCGCGGCTTTTGCAAGGATCTCCCGCTCTTCCTTGAGCTTGCGGTTCTCGCGCCGCAGCCGCGTGAGCTCCTCGCGCTCCGCTGTGGTCAGTCCGCCGTCGCCCTTGCCCCGGTCACGGGCGTCCTGCCTGACCCACAGCGAGATCGTCCAGGCCGTCGGCCCGAACTCCCGCGACAGCTCCGCGGGCGTCCGTCCGCCCCGTACCAGATCCACCATCTGTCGCTTAAACTCCGGCGTGTACCGGACCGTCTTCTCTGCCATCGTGAACCCCTCCAAACCTTACGTTGAGGTGTCCACGCAGGCGGGTCAACTCCACTTGGCCGCGGCGGGGGCCGAGTGTGTCGCTATCACGTCCGTCGCCGGCCACTTCTGTATCGACGCGTTCAAGGCGTCGTCTGTGCTACCCGTTGTTGACATGATTTCCGAAGTTAACCGAGTCATTGAACAACGAGCCTTCGAACGGATCGGCATCCTCGGAACCCGCACGGTGATGGAGACGCGCCTTTATGGAGGCGTTTCCTGTGTGGAAGTCGTCCCGCCCAGCGGCCAGGATCTGGAAGATGTGCACCAGGCCTATGTTGCGATGGCAGCTTCCGGCATCGTTACAGAAGCTCAGAGCGCGGTTTTCGCCGCGGTCGGCAAACAGTTGTTTAAGGAATCTGGCGTCGAGGCAATCATGCTCGGGGGCACTGATCTCGCACTGGCCTTCAACGAACGAGGAACAGAATTTCCGCTCATCGACTGCGCCGGCATCCATGCGGACGCCATCGCGAAATTGGCCACCACCTGAGATTGTCGTGACGTCGGCAC
>QHXE01000820.1 GCA_003222835.1 Acidobacteriota bacterium
TCCCCACGATGCTGCGTCTCGCTCTCATCGAAAATCTCCGGCGTGTCGGAACAACGATGGCAGCCGGCAGAATCGATCACGACCGCGCAGATTATTGGGCGGATCAAATCACGGAGATTGCCGATAAAGATCCAAAGAGCCTGATCATAACGGTCGCTGAGATGACGCGATCGAGTCCGAAACTATCGAGTTCGTTTGTGGCGGAACTCGATCGCCGTTTGCAAGGACAGGGCTCGGGATTAGCCTTGGCGCTGACATGGATCGAACAGAGGCTATCGGAAGGGGGCCTCACAATCAAAAAACTCGTGCAGTCCGAAAATCAACAACAGGCCGCCGACCAGGTCTCGATCAGCAACAGCATCGGCAGCCTTCGCCTTCTCGGCTTAACCGACTGGCGGGACTTCGTCGAATCGACAAGCGCTGTTGAGACAGTCTTGCGCGGAGATCCCGGGCGCACGTACGGCAAGATGGATTTCGCCACCCGCGATCGCTACCGGCATGTCATCGAGCGGATCTCCAGACGCGCGGACATCCCTGAACAGATGGTGGCTGGCAAAGCCATTGAACTTGCTAGAGAAGCTTTCGCGCAGGAAGAGACCAACCGCTCGGCGCACGTAGGGTTCTACCTTGTCGATAAAGGAGTGCCACTTCTTGAGCGAAAGTCGGGTATCCGGCAATCGGCAGGCCAGGCTTTTCGGAGAGCATTCGGACGATTTCCGTTAGTTCCCTATGCCGGCACGATCGGATTGATCACAACACTTCTCAGCGCGAGCTTGCTGTGCAGTACGTATAGCGCTGGCACAAGTGGTGGGATGCTCGTGCTGCTCGGCATCGTGTCTCTTCTCTCGTTCAGTTACCTCGCTACGGCGATCGTGAATTGCCTCGCAATTTTGCTCGCCGCGGCCGATGCGCTGCCCAGAATGGACTTCTCGGAAGGCATTCCGGCAGGATCCCGCACGCTGGTCGTGATCCCAACCATGCTTACGAGCGCCAAGAACGTCGAGGATCTGGCCGAAGCGTTGGAAGTTCGATTTCTCGCGAATCGCGACAGCAATCTGCACTTCGCGCTGTTAACTGATTTTCGAGACGCGATCCGCGAAAGCCTTCCTGAAGACGAGGCGCTGCTCCGGTTGGCAACCGCGAGAATCGAAGCGCTGAACGAACGATACGCAGAGGAGAAGAGCGACACCTTCTTCCTGTTACATCGCCCACGCCGGTGGAATCCGCAGGAACGCACATGGATGGGTTACGAACGAAAGCGCGGAAAACTTGCCGATTTGAATGCCATGTTGCGCAGCGGGCCCAACGCGAAAGAAGCGGATCGTTTCGCTCTTGTCGTCGGCCGGACAGGGATCCTTTCAGGAGTGAAGTACGTCATCACGCTGGACACGGACACGCAGCTGCCACGCGGCGCAGCGCGACAGATGGTGGGGGCGCTTTCGCACCCACTGAATCGCGCGCAGTACGACACGACACTGCAGCGCGTCTCTGAGGGTTACGGTATTCTTCAACCCCGCGTAGCGGTGAGCCTGCCGGGCACAAACCGTTCGCGGTATGCGCGAATGTTTGGGAATGAACCGGGTATCGACCCGAAGGCATCTACGACGTGGACGCCTTCGAACGGTCGCTCCAGGATCGTTTGCCTGACAATCTGATTCTTAGCCACGACCTCATTGAAGGATGCTATGCGCGCACAGCGCTCCTGAGTGATGTCGCGTTGTACGAGGAATACCCATCGCACTACAGCGCTGATGTGAGCCGGCGGCATCGTTGGATTCGTGGAGATTGGCAGATTGCGCAGTGGCTGCTGCCGCGCGTTCCAGGGGCGGGCGCACCCTCTCAGGTGAATCCGATTTCACTCCTCTCCCGATGGAAGATACTCGACAACCTTCGACGAAGCCTTGTACCTGCGGCGTTGACTGTTCTTCTGCTGCTGGGATGGACGACGCCGGTCATCGCGATCGTTCTTCTGCCGACGTTATTGGCATCCTGCACGGATATCTTTCGGAGGCCGATCGAAACTTTGTGGCGCCAACACCTCGCGGTTGCGGCACGTTCTTTAGTTCGCCGCCTGGAGCAGGTCGCATTTTCACTAGCGTGTCTTCCGTACGAGGCGCTGTTCAGTCTTGATGCAATCGCCCGAACGAACATTCGAATGTTTATCACCCACAAACGTCTTCTGGAATGGTATCCATCCAGCAGCCTCGTTCACGATGGGGACAGCAACATCTTTTCGCTGTACCGATCGATGTGGATCGGACCAGCCATCGCAATCGGCATGGCGGCCTATTTCACGCGCGGAAGGCCAGGCGCTTTATTGGAGACCGCACCGATACTCGGTCTTTGGTTCTTATCGCCGTTGTGGGTGTGGTGGATCGGCCGGCCACGGGTAGCACGTGCCCCGGCGCTGACTGCGAGCAAGATTAGTTTTCTTGAAAAGCTTTCTAGAAAGACCTGGGCCTTTTTCGAAACGTTCGCCACTGCAGAAGACCATTGGCTGCCGCCGGACAACTTTCAGCAAAATCCCGCTCCCGTCGTCAGTCACCGCACGTCGCCGACAAACATTGGCCTGGCGTTGCTGGCAAATTTATGCGCGTACGATTTCGGCTACATTTCATGTGGGCGACTCATCGCGCAGACAACCAATACGTTCCGCACGATGGAAGCATTGGAACGCCATCGTGGTCATTTCTACAATTGGTACGACACGCAAACGCTCAAGCCGCTACTACCTCTTTATATCTCGACCGTGGACAGCGGTAATCTTGCGGGCCATCTCCTCACGTTAAAGAACGGACTGCTCGCACTTCTGGATCAACCGGTACTCGCGCCACGATTCTTTGAAGGAGTCCGAGATACGGTAGCCGTCCTGATGGACGCGGCCGGATCGGCGGTTATGCCGCATCTCACTCGGCTCCGAACCGCGGTCGAGTCTGCCTGCTTCAGTCCCCCTGCCACACCCGGCTCCGCGAGAACATCTCTTGAATTGCTGGTGGCGATCACCACAGATGTGGCGGCCAACCTCGACGCCACTGCGAACATCGAAGCAAAGTGGTGGGCGCACGCGCTCGATCGGCAATGTCGAGATGCACTCGATGATCTGACGTTTTCGCCCGGCGAGAGAGCCACTTCCATCAAGCGTCTCGCCGCGCAGGCGGATCAATTCGCGCAAATGGAATATGACTTTCTTTTCGACAAGACGAGCCGGTTGTTTGCCATCGGCTACAACGCGAGCGAGCGCCGGCGGGACTCGAGTTATTACGACCTGCTGGCTTCGGAAGCCAGGCTTGCCAGCTTCGTGGCGATTGCCCAGGGACAGGTGCCCCAGGAAAACTGGTTTGCGCTCGGGCGGCTGCTCACAACTTCTGCGGGAGATCCAGTCCTGTTGTCATGGAGCGGATCCATGTTCGAATACCTGATGCCGCTCTTGGTGATGCCGACCTACGAGAACACGCTCCTGGACCAGACGTACAAAGCGGCCGTGAAAAGGCAGATCAAGTATGGTCGCGAGCGCGGCGTACCATGGGGTATTTCCGAGTGCGGCTACAACACGATCGATGCGCAGCTCAATTACCAGTACCGCGCATTCGGCGCCCCCGGCCTCGGGCTGAAACGCGGACTAGCCGAGGATCTTGTCATTGCGCCATATGCGTCGGCTCTCGC
>QHXE01000821.1 GCA_003222835.1 Acidobacteriota bacterium
ATTGGGAGAGATGAAGCGGGCGCAGGAGCTTGATCCTCTTTCACCAATCATCAGCGTAGGCGTAGCACTTGCATATCTCAGTAAGCACGACCCTAATTCGGCGATCGAACAGTGCCAGAGGGTCATCGAACTGGATCCGAGAATTCATGGGGCACACCACAACCTGGGTTTTGCATATCTACAACAGCATCGTTATGAAGAGGCGATTGCGGAGTTGCAGAAGGCGGTCGAATTATCCGGAAGAATAAGCCTAAACCTGGCGAGCTTGGGATACTGCTACGCGCTTGCAGGGAAGCGCGCGGAGGCGCTGGCGATCATAAAAGAACTTGAAGAGAGACATGCCCGAGGCGAGGCCACCGGACTACAGTTGGCGACAGTGTATGCCGGCCTCGGCGACAAAGATCACGCGTTTCCCTGGCTGGAAAAGGATTTCCAGCAGCACACCTCGGGGTTGCTGTGGGTTACATGGTGGATCGCTTTTGAAGATCTCCGCGCAGACCCGCGCTACGCCGACCTGGTCCACCGCATGGGACTTCAGTAATCTTTAAGTGCGGTAACTGTTCCGCTTTTCTTTTAATGACTATCGCCGCCGGCGCAAAACTCGGCCGCTATGAAATCCGCTCGAAAATTGGCGCGGGCGGGATGGGCGAAGTTTATTTGGCGCTGGACGCAAGGTTGGATCGCAAAGTCGCGCTGAAGATTCTGCCCGCCGAGCTTGCTTCAAATCAGGATCGCATGCGTCGATTCACCCAAGAAGCCAAGGCTGCCGCGGCGCTCAATCATCCGAACATCGCGCACATCTACGAGATTGGCGAGCACGATGGCGTGAACTTCATCGCGATGGAGTTTATCGACGGGCACACCCTGCGCGAACTGATACACGGAAAGCAAACTGGTTTGCCAAAGCTTCTGCGTTATTTGCAGCATGTCGCGGAAGGACTCGCGAAAGCTCACGCGGCGGGCATCGTCCATCGCGATCTTAAGCCGGACAACATCATGGTGACCCGCGAAGGCCATGCCAAAATTCTGGACTTCGGTCTGGCGAAGTTGATTGAGCCGCAAGCTCTGCCAGGCCGGAGCGGCACGTCTGATAGCGAAGTCGCGACCGCGATCATTCGGCAGCACTCCACGCCGGGCGCAGTTCTCGGAACTGTCGGCTACATGTCGCCCGAACAGGCTCAGGGACTAACCACAGAGATCGACCAGCGTTCAGACATCTTCTCATTCGGCTGCCTTCTGTACGAGGCCGCCACCGGGCAAAGGGCTTTTGAAAGCGAATCTGCAATCGACACATTGCATAAGATCGTTCATGCGCCGGCCCCGCAGGTGAAGGATGTGAACTCTTCAGCGCCCGCTGACTTGACGCGCGTAGTTCGCCGTTGTCTGGCGAAAGATCCGGATGAGCGATACCAGTCGATCAGGGAAGCGGCAATCGAGTTGCGAGAGTTGCGGCGTGAAGTTGAGGGCGCGCAAGGGTTGGAAACGACCGTTCCGCCAGGGCCATTTGGATCGACCGCCGGTTCAGCGACGAGCAGCGCGGCAACGACATCAGACGCGCCTCTATCGACTGCACCCGCGTCCAGCGCAGAGTACTTCGTTGCAAGCATCAAGCGTCATAAGCTGGCGGCGATCATAATACTGGCAGCGCTCCTGCTCTCAGGTATTGCTCTGGCTGCTTATCTGCACGCGCGCAATACTGAAGTGGCAATCGACTCGATCGCCGTCTTGCCGTTTGCTAACCAGAATCACGATCCCGAAACCGAGTATCTTTCCGATGGTTTGACCGAAAGCATCATCAACAGCCTCTCGCAGCTTTCGAATTTGAGAGTGATCCCCAGCACGTCTGTCACTCGTTACAAGGCAAAAGAGATCGAGCCGCTTACGGCGGGCAAGGATTTGGGGGTGCGTGCGATCTTGACGGGGAGAATTCTGCAACGCGGCGACAACCTGACGGTTAGCGCCGCTCTGATTGACGTGCGCGACAACAAGCAACTTTGGGGCGAGCAGTACAACCGCAAGGTTAGCGACGCGCTCGCCGTGCAGCAAGAGATCTCGCGGGAGATATCGGAGCGGCTGCGCACGAAGCTTAGTGGTGAAGAACAGAAGCAGTTGAAGAAACGCGATACCAGTAACCCAGAAGCTTATCAGTTCTATTTGAGAGGGCGTTATTACTGAAACAAGCGGACTGTGGAGAACCTCAGGAAAGCGATGGAGCAGTTCCAACAAGCAGCGGACAAGGACCCGAATTACGCGCTCGCTTACGTCGGACTTGCAGACTGTTACTCTCTACTTGAGGAGTACGCCGGTAGTCCGGCAAGCGAGACCTATCCGAAGGCGAAGGCTTTCGCGCAGCGTGCTCTCCAGCTTGATGATTCGCTGGCCGAGGCCCACGCATCGTTAGCGTTTGTCTATTATTATTCATGGCAGTGGGAACAGGCCGAGCAAGGATTCAAGCATGCCATTGAGCTAAACCCGAATTATCCAAGCGCGCATCAATGGTACGGCAATTTTCTGCGTGATCGGGGGCGAGTTGATCAAGCTCTGACCGAGGCCAAACGCGCACAAGAACTTGACCCTCTCTCGCTTGTTATTGGCCAAAACGTGGCGCAGCTTTATCTGTTTCGAGACGATGTGAATTCCGCAATCGAACAATGCAATAGAGTCCTTGAACTCGATCCGAATTATCCGAGAGGACATGAGGTACTGGGTTGGGCATATCTCAAACAAGGGCATTACCCGGAGGCAATCGCTGAGTTACGGAAAGCGGTTGAGATATCGTCAAGAAAAGACCGAAGGACTCTGAGCAGTCTCGGATGTGGTTATGCAATCTCGGGACAGCGGGCCGAAGCGTTGGAGGTTCTCAAAGAGCTGGAAGGAAAATACCAAAGACATGAAGCGGTCGGCCGGGACGTCGGTGCCGTGTACGCCGGTTTGGGAGACAAGGATCAAGCTTTTGCCTGGCTCGAGAAAGACTTTCAGACTCGCAGCGGTTTGTTGATGAGAATCAGATGGGAGTTCGCCTTCGAGTCGCTTCGCAGCGACCCGCGCTTCGCCGATTTGCTGCGGCGGATGGGACTCAACCAGTGACGTTTTCCAAGAATTTCTAAACGATTAGAGATGCTAACCGCCGGAACAAGACTAGGACGTTACGAAATCCGCTCGAAGATCGGCGAAGGCGGAATGGGCGAAGTGTATCTGGCGCAGGATATGAAACTGGATCGCAAAGTTGCGCTGAAGATTCTGCCCGCCGAGGTGGCTTCGAACCGGGATCGCATGGAGCGGTTCATTCGCGAAGCGAAGGCCGCGGCGGCGCTCAATCATCCCAACATCGCGCATATCTACGAGATTGGTGAAGCTGACGGCACGAACTTCATCGCGATGGAGTTTATCGAAGGCGTTACGCTCCACGAGAAAATTCATCTCGAACGAACCGAATTGAGGAAGTTGTTGCGCTACCTGCAACACGCCGCCGAAGGATTGGCGAGAGCTCATGCCGCCGGCATCGTGCATCGCGATCTGAAGCCCGACAACGTGATGATCACTCGCGACGCTCACGCGAAG
>QHXE01000822.1 GCA_003222835.1 Acidobacteriota bacterium
GATATCGTGAGGTAACAAAATAAAACACAGGAGATGCTTATGAGTCATCAACAAATACAGCTTCGCAAACCGAGGACGAAACAACAGAGCGCGGCCGGCAACGGCCAAGAATCCATGAATTCGCGTCGGACAAACGGTAGAACCATTTTTCAGAAAGGAAGAAATATGGAGTACAAAACCTTAGGCAACACAGGACTGCTTGTTTCGCGCCTTTGCCTCGGGACCATGACGTTCGGTCGTGGCGAGGGTATTTATAAAGCCATCGGTGCTGTCGATCAGAAGGGAGCCGACGCGCTGGTTACGGCCGCAATCGATGGAGGTATCAATTTCTTCGACACGGCGGACGTCTACTCTGCGGGTGAAAGCGAGGAGACCCTCGGACAATCGTTCAAGAATCTGAACATTGCTCGCAAGGACGTTGTTCTCGCGACCAAGGTCTATAGTCGGATGGGCCCCGGACGCAATGACGTGGGTGCCTCTCGTGTACATATCATGGATGGTGTCGAAGCGAGCCTCCGTCGTCTCCAAACAGACCATATCGATCTGTACCAGATTCACGCTAACGACTACATCACTCCGATCGAAGAGACTCTGCGCGCGCTCGATACTCTCGTCACTCAGGGTAAGGTCCGATACATTGGCTGTTCGAACTGGCAGGCTTGGAAGATTGCAAGAGCGCTCGGCATCTCCGAGTCGAAGAATCTCGCGCGGTTCGATACGTTGCAGGCCTACTATTCCATTGCGGGCCGCGACCTCGAGCGTGAGCTTGGACCTCTCCTTGAATCCGAAAAAATTGGATTGCTCGTTTGGAGTCCACTCGCTGGCGGCCTGCTCTCAGGTAAGTTTAGCCGTGAGAACCAGAGACCGAAAGGCTCCCGTCGATCTGAGTTCGATTTTCCCATCGTCGACAAGGAACGTACCTGGAAAATCCTCGACGTCATGGCTCCAATCGCTAACGCCCATAGCTGTAGTCCGGCGCGAATCTCCCTTGCGTGGTTGCTGACAAAGCCGGTGGTGACATCTGTCATTCTTGGAGCCAAGCGCCTCGACCAGTTGCAGGACGACCTTGTGTCTGTGGAACTCAAGCTCACCAAGGAAGAGATCAAACAGCTCGACGAGGTCAGTACGCTTCCGCCCGAGTACCCAGGTTGGATGTTGTCGACCCAGAGCGCCGACCGGCTGGATCCCGCCGTGAGCCGATTCAAACAATGATTGTGAGAAAGGCGACGAGGACCAGTCGAACTTTGGAACAAGATGCTCGGCTCTCTCCTAACTAGAACTAAAAATAGCCGAAGTTACAGACCATTCCCTGACTAATCAGCCACCACCAAGAAAGCCGCATGGAAGGGTTAACGAGCATCCGGAGCAGGTTCGGTCCAAAGGAAACGATGGATCGACTGGAAGCAGAGATTCGCGCGCAGGGGATGACGGTCTTTGCGCGGATCGATCATGCCGCAGGGGCGGCGGAAGTGGGACTGACATTGCCGCCAACCGAACTCATCATCTTCGGTAACGCCCGCGCCGGCACGCCGCTGATGCAGTCTGCGCAGACGGTCGGAATCGATCTGCCATTAAAGGCACTCGTCTGGGAAGATACAGCAGGCACAACATGGCTTTCCTATAATGAGCCTGGTTGGATCGCACAGCGGCATCGCGTCGACGCCAACGCAGAGCAAGTCGTGAGTAAAATGGCTGCTGCGCTCAGCGCGATGTCGAGAAAAGCAGCGGACTCTCAATGACCAAGGAACTAAGAATCCAAAAAGAAACTTCGTTACCTTCGTTTCCTTCTGTTTAATTTCTCCTTCTTCGCCGCGACTGAGCGTCCTACCTCCAAAGAGGGAGTGAACATTACTCACAAGTAGCACTAAAAAATCCCTCGGACGCGCCATTGCGGCAGACCCAACAGCGTCGGTAGGTGACCGACAAATGAACACTCAAATGGGCAGCGCGACATTCGACGGGAAGCGCGACGGTAACGTGCTTCGTGAACCAGAAATCAAATCAACGGAGACGATCAAACCGTCGAAAGGCTTTCTCAGCCGCCGTTCCTTCTTAGGCAAGTCACTTGCTGTTGGAGCAGGCACCATCGGCGCGGGACTGTTGGCTAATGTCCCCACGGCGAGGGCGCAGCAAGCCGCCCTCCCGGTGGGAGACGCGGACATTCTTCGATTCCTGGCGGCAGCAGAACTCATCGAAGCCGATTTGTGGCAGCAATATAACGAGCTCGCTGGAATCCAAGACAGCGAAGTTCCAGGCGGAACCGGGAACCCAGCCTATACGAACGCCGTCAAAGTGTTGGATGGGG
>QHXE01000823.1:0-2378 GCA_003222835.1 Acidobacteriota bacterium
CCGTGAATAGGAAATGCAGCATCCGCAAGACGAGCGAGCCCTTTTTATAAGTTAACGTTGTGTAGGCACCAAAGGTTTCGCGAGAGCTCAGGCGATGGCCCATGATCAGCGGACCAACGTCGACCAATCGGCCTTGTCCAAGCCCTGTCAGATTTCGCGGGGGATTCTTAAGATTGTCGCGGGCCCGCTTGATCAGGTCTTTCTCGGAGGAAGTCTTGTCTCGTTTTTGTGTGTAAAGCAAACCGGAATAGTCCGCAAAACCTTCGCTGAGCCACTGGTCGCGATAGGACCGCCACAACACAAGGTCCCCCCACCATTGGTGCGAAGTTTCATGCGAGATGAAGGAATACGTGTACATGTCTGCGCGATCGGCTTTTGGGATCATGATCGTGGTAGGGAATCCCTGACCGTATCCAAACGGGTGATATACGCCGCGGAAGACCGTATAAGGATAGTCCCCGAAAAGCGCGCTGAAGTAGCGAACGGCATTATTCATTTCCGCGAGAATGAAGTCCTCTTTGATAGCGCCACGGTCGGAAGGCAATGAATAGAATTCCAGCGGGAGTGTGGCGCCCGATTCCGACTTCGCCGTGTCTTTGTGAATTTCGTAGTCGCCCACCGCGAAGGTGATGAGGGCTACGGGCTGTTCCACGCGAAATTCCGTGCGGATGTCATCCATGGTGCCGGCGGGCGTGTCCCCAACGAGAATGCCCATAGTCACGGCCTTATCGCGCTTGCGATGTACCATCACTACGTCAAACGTGGAGCGGGACAAGTATCCGTGGCGCGGATACCAGCTCGTGGTGCTACGAGGGAAATACACACCCTGATTATTATCGGGATTGAACATGAAATCGCCCCGCAGGGCAATTTCCAGAGTTACGCTCTGTCCTTTTTTGAGGGCCGTAGGCAAGGCTACAGTGAAGCCGCTCTCCCACTGCTCTTGAAAGTATTCCAGGGGCTTGCCATCCGCCAGCTTTGCGCTCTGTACAAAAAGCTGTTTCTTTCGCCGCTCCGCCTCATAGGTGGCCAAGCCTTCCCCCAGGGAAAAGGGGATCAATTGAAGGCCATCGATTCGTGACGTGCAGTCCATTTTTGCAACCAAGCTCAAGGTCTTCTTCGGTTCGCGCAGGTCCAATTCCAATTGGTATTTCGGCGTGTCCACCAAATTGAACATGTCTGAATATGCGGTCCTGCCAGATTCGTAGTCAGTCTTGGAAAAGAAGGCGAGCCAGACGTCGCTTGAGTAAATGTCGGAATCGTATGCAAAGATGAGGCCCTTTTCACCGGCATTGATTTCGAAATTGGCAACAGGCACGCGAGTCTGCGGATCAAACAAGAAGGAAAAGCGCTGTCGTTTTCCACCGTCGAACTGCGCGAAGAAGATTCCTGGATTCTCTCCATCGAGGATGGATTCCATTGTCCTTGAGGCAAGGTTGAGCCCCTCTTCCTCCAAAAGGGACTTGAGCAATTCGGTTGCGAGGCGCTGGGCCTGTGGTGGCGCTGCTGCACCAGGTTTCGCACTCTTCCCAATGAAATCGTACGTGTCATCGGTGAATTGGAAAACCGCGGTCTTGAAGTCTGACGAAATATCATCCGCTTTCAGGAGACGCCGAACATTGGCGCGCTCGGCTTCGTCAGGGGGAACATCCGAATGAAAGTTGCCCGTTCCAACAAATACCGCTCCGCGAACCTTGCCCGCTACAGGAACCGCAAAGTAAAAGATGCCTTGGACAAAGGTGATTACCACGCGATCGCGCTGTAGGGTAAGGTTTTCTACCGTCGCGGAATCTGAAGCGAGCGAAAACGTCCGCAATTGTGAATAAATGGCGCTCGATTGCCCGCCAAGGGCCCGACCGACAGAAAATGCGGGAACAATCAGACCCAGAAGGGAGGCAACGGCCACCATCGCGGTTCTAACAAGCAGTGTGCTCTTCCTAAGCCTCACTGTGGTGAGGCAGAGCGGGCCTGGAAGCCCACATTCGCCACGTCGCTGGCTTACTCGCATCGGCCTTCTTTCTCGGAAATCTTGAAATCCACTGATGCCACGTAACTTACTGATTCTATGATTGAGCGATAGAAACTATAAAACATCGAATTCGCCAGAGTGAGGTGCGCGGCGGGTACACGCCGCCTCGACAAAGAGGGCAAGAAGACTCTGTCATGGCTTCTCAGAAGCAGCAAGCGCATTGGCTTTAAACTGTTTCCAGGCATCCTCAAAACGGGCCATCTTTGCCTGGAACTTCGGGTGAAACGCCTCAGAATACGAAGGCCCAAAATACGTGTACTCCCAACTCGGGAAGAAAGGGTCTTTGTCCGTCAGAAACGTGATGAATGCGTTGAATGCGGGTATTGCCCATTCCTGCCGAATGACGTCA
>QHXE01000823.1:2472-4348 GCA_003222835.1 Acidobacteriota bacterium
TCGCACTTAGGACACTCCACCCTGACGTCACCATCAACGACAGCTTTGTGGACACCTTCTATCGCCGACCGACCGAGCTCGGTCTTTCTGAGGCGAAAACGATAAACGTCGACCTCACGGATTAGACCGACAACCGCTCTCCGAACGTATTGGTCCTTCTCGTGATTCAGCAAATCAAGCAACGCAGGAAGTGAGTCTGGGGCCTGTTCCACAATCAAACGCCCAAGGGTGTCCTCCACAAAGTCTTCTGGTCGCCCCACTGTTCCTTTCGTGTGAGCAACAGAATCTCTCCAGCGGCGCATCTGTTCGTCAACGGACAATGCATTCAGTTCCTGTTTGACTAACCCCAAATCGTTTCGAGCGAAAAATTGAAGCCATTTGTCGTCGCCTTCATTCGCCGCCCACTGCAACGTCTGTCGCCCTCGATTACCAATCCTTTGTCCAGTGATTTGCGAGAAGGGATCGATTGCCCCGTGCAACTTTAGCTCGTCGACACCCAGCGTCACTTCGGCCCCTTTCGGAAGATTTTCTTCGGGAACGTATCGGTCCATATCGGCAAGAATTCTCATTGCCCAGAATCGATAGAAGTACGGCTCCCGTCTATTTCGGACGATCGCAGCAAAGTAAGGCACTGTATCCGTACCTTCCATGATCAGCAGGCACCGGATACCATCCGCGACGCGATACGCAACTGTTTTCCGGTATTTGTCGCTGTTCGACTGCCTCCAAATATTGACCCGTTCCTCAGGAGGAAGAGTCCGAAATCGGTTAAGGAACTCCCTGTTTTCTTCCTTTTGCTGCTCTACCTCCGCATGGGTCTCCCACGCGCGCCCGCGGGCGGCGGTTTTGTCTTGTGAATTTGAAACAGGGCGAGTGGCTGCGATGGTGGTTGGGTCCAACGCGACGGACGCCAGCAGAATCGTCGCAAACCAAGTCGCTTGAATTAGATCCCTAGTAGTCATTACATCTTCCTATCGAACACAAATAAGCCGCGTAAGCATAGTTAAAATCACTAAATTCTCCCCCGCTGCCAGTCATATATCCCCACCACACACTCGTGCCCACCAGTTCCGTCGGATTCCAGTAATCTGATTGGCTGCCAGCTTCCTGGTAGATAGTCAAATGGACGCCATTAAGCGTATCGTCATAAATGATGCATTCATCGTCATCGCAAACGGGAGGCTGATCTCCATGGCTGAATGTCTGCCCGTTGATCGTTATCTGCACGCCAACTAATTCGAGATCTTGTTTGTTGATGACGTCCAGCCCCTCGGATATCAAATCACCTGGAAACGTATTCTCTTTACCGCCCACGTATACCCACAGGCCGAGCCAGCCGCCGAGGCGACTGGAATCTGTATCAGGGTTTTTGCCGATGAGGGGAAGCAATATGTGAAGAAGTTCGCTACCGATTCTCGCACCCAGTCCGTATCCTTTGATAATTTGATGCGAGCCGTTAGGCGAGTTATCCTCAATCAAATGGGCTTGAGCGCCAGTATTGGCTCCAGAAAGAAGAGCTCCCTGGAAGGTACAAGGAGCAGCATCCTGGTTGCACGGTACTCCGAAGTGACCGGAAAAGTTCACAATCGCGCCCACTCCGAACAGCCCTGTAGTCGCGTGCATGAAATCGTCCTGAGCTCCCGTTTGCGTGGCAAGCCACCAGGACGTACCGTCAGGCCAGCCGGCGAGCATCGCAAGCAAATACGTGATGTACAAATGGCGGTCACGCGGGGACAAGCCCGAGTCGTCTGCCAAATTTAAGGGATTATTGAACGCATATGTATAACGGTTGAGTGATTGCGGATTCCCGATGTTGCCTATGCGTCGGTCGGGGCTCATGAACCGACCTAGACGCGGATTATAGTACCGGGCAAAC
>QHXE01000824.1 GCA_003222835.1 Acidobacteriota bacterium
CGCCGACGGCCTGACCGGCAAAGACCTGGCTGAGGTTGATCTTGCGTCGACCGAAGCATAGACGACCGCATTGCGTGACGATGACGGTGCGATCGTGGAAGGGATATTCGAGCGCAGGCAGGCCCGTGTAGTTGCGGGTGGAAGGCCTGTAGAGCACCCGCGAGCACTTCGCCTTCGATCGAGAGTTCGGAGCAAGTAGCGTCCCTCGGAGCCGCCGGCTTCGTGAGCTGCCGCTCAAGCACTTGCCAAGCGCAGGGCTTTTAGTATCATACCTCGTATAGCGAGGTATGGAGCTTCCATGGCCCAGAATTCGTCTTTAATGTCCGGTGTCCCCGAGCTGTTAGTGCTGCGCCTTTTGAGTGCTCGGGAGATGTACGGCTATCAGCTTGCTGTCGCAATCCGCGAGACAACTCGGGAAGCCATTTCCCTGGGAGAAGGCGTGCTTTATCCGGCCCTGCATGCCATGGAGAACCGGGGCTTCCTCAAGACCCGCAGGCGGACGGTTTCTGGGCGCACGCGGGTGTACTACGCGAGCACGCCGAAGGGGCGGCGGCGCCTGAACGAATTGAGTCAGGAATGGCGCCGAATCGCCGGCGGCGTCGAATGGGTGCTGGCGGGTATCTGATATGCCTGGAGGGCGTTTTGCAGGCCTTTCGGAGCGGCTGCGGCGCGCCGGAATCAGCCCGCGTCGTGTGAGACGCCTGATCTCCGAGCTTGAAGCGCACTTTGATGACCTGGTAGCGGAGTTTCGGTTGACGGGCCTGTCTCAGGCCGAGAGTGAGTCTCAAGCCGCCAATCGGCTCGGGACGGAGGATGTTTTGGCGGAAAGTGTCATCGCGCGTCCGGAGCTGCGCTCATGGACGCGGCGGTGGCCCTGGCTGGCGTTTGCGGTGCTTCCCCTGCTGAGCTTGCCGGTTCAGTTCGTTTTTTCGATGGCCGCCGCCGTCGCGATCTTTGGTTTTTCCGTTCACACCCTGGGGATGACTCCACTTCACCCCGGCCCGGTGCCGTGGATCTGTGAAGCTCTTCAGGCCTACGCGCTGTGGATTGCACCAATGGTTGCGGCCGCTGGCGCTTGCTACTTCGCGGCGCGCTATCGTGCCTCGGCGCTCTGGCCAGTCGTCGGCAGCATTCTTATCGCCATCTTGGGCGCCCACACTAATGCCAGTTTTCAATGGTCGCCCGCGCTCCCGAAAGGAGCGATCTCCGCAGGTATTGGATTTCGATTTCCCGACATTGGGCCCGCAATTGGGTTTCGAGTATTGCTTACGCTCGTTACGATCCTGGCCCCGTTTCTCTGGGTAAGGCGCCGGGAGAGCAGGTGCTCGCTGTCCTGATGGTGGCGGCAGGGGCGACGGAACCGAGTTAGGCGCTGAAATCATAAAGCGGGTATCCGGCACACAAGAAGAAGCTCCGCGCTGCGGATACATAGTCCTGGAGGGCCACATCCCGCGAGCGCACCGGCGCGGCGTTGTTATTGTAGGATTTCCGTCCATGAAGCCGGTCCGGAGTCCACTCTTTGACTTTCCGGACAACGAGATTCCCGCAGCACTCGCAAACGTGCTCTCGAGACTTTTGGGACTGCCAGTTAATAGATCATTCGTGCAGTTAAACTCGGTCGGCCACACCGGAGCAGATGGGTTCAAGCGACTTGCCAATCAAGCGCTTTTTCCTGGGGCCGCTGTACAGGGCGCGACATGCCTCATCGTCGACGACTTCGTCGGACAAGGCGGGACTCTCGCAAACCTTATTGGCTTTATCCGTTCTCAAGGCAGTGAGGTTCTGGGCGCTAGCGTCTTGACCGGAAAGCCGTACTCAGCAAAGCTGGCGCCCGACGAAGCCCAAATCAATGCGTTGAAACATAAGCATGGGCGAGAGCTTGAAACCTGGTGGGC
>QHXE01000825.1 GCA_003222835.1 Acidobacteriota bacterium
ACAGCTCGATCAATACGCAAAATTCATCGACTCCACTCCGTCCTACGTCATTACGGAGGCGCTGAAGGTTCTATTCAAACGCGATGACGAGTTCAAAGCCTGGCTAGGCCAACACGTCAACGGCCAGAATTCACAACAAAATTAAGGAGAGGCTCTGACGAAGACCGCGTAACAGACATGAAGAGCGTTGCAACCCAATTTGGTGTGCGCGAGAATACAGCGTCCTCAAGACAGCATGCCCCGCGCCTTTCAGGTAGCCCATCGTTTCACCAGTCCTACATAATTTCGCTAAGCAAGCCTAAAGACAAGCGATCATCACAACGGATGTCGCCATCCGGAGAAACTTCCGGCTTGTCCCTCCCCGAGGCTAGAAAACGAGCCACAGGTGAAGTAAGAAGAGACTCCGGCAATCCCGCAATCGCTGCATATGAACACGGAGGACAATCTGCTATTGATCCTACCTTGCGAACCCAATTCAGATCTGTCTCAAAGGCCCAAATCGACCTCAAGGGTATCGCCGAGGCTCCGGACAGGGGCATTTGTGTTACGTCGACACATGAACCGAATAAAGAACGGGGCGACCTACCATGAATCAACGCGTGCTCGTTGAGCCCAATGAAAGCGTCGCTCGTCACCCAGAAGAATATCCACTGACAGTAAGAGAAGCCGCAAAGTATCTTGGCGTTAGTCCTCAATCTGTGTATCTTTGGGTTGAGCGAAAGCAGATTCCCCATCTCCGCGTGATGGGTCGAAACATCCGATTTCTAAAGTCGGAACTCGAAACATTCCGCGCGTCTTTCAAACAGGAGATGGAGAATGGCTAGACCAATCGAGAAAGATGGAGTCGTGTTTCGGCGAAAGGGCACCAAATTCTTGTGGATGCGGTTTCGGGATAAAGACGGCATCTACAAGAGAGAGTCCACTTTCACCGAAGATAGACAAGAAGCTCATAGGAAACTCAGACTAAGGCTCGATGCCCGCGACCAAAACGTTTTGGAGATTGTCCGTCGGGGAGAAAGCCTTTCCTTCGGGCAATGGGTGGACACTTTCATGGAGAACTATTCCAAGCCGCCCTACCGCACACAAAAAACACACGTCGCGAACCTTCGCGCGGTTAAGAATCTGAAGGCCGCGTTCGTGACCCGCAAACTCCTCGACATCAGCCCCGACGATGTCGAATCGTATCTTAGGAAACGCATGTGCCAGCGCGCGCTCATCAAGACCGCTCTCGGGTACCGAGAAGGACGACCCTTGAAACCAGCGACCGTTCATCAGGAGCTGAGGGTACTTCGGCGGATTTTGAATATTGCAGTTCGCAAGCGATTGATTCCGTCCAATCCCTGTTCCGGCGTGGAGTTCCCCGTCGCGATTCGAGGCCTTTTCCGGCCACATTACGTCACATGGTCGGAACAGCAGCGCATCGAACGCCACGCTCCCGCGCACCTGCGCAATGTCGTCCGCATCATCACCGAAACCGGGCTCCGCGTTTACAAGGAGTTGATGCCGGTGACAAAGGAGCAAGTGGACCTAGCAAACTCTGTCCTTTGGATACCTGACTCAAAAACGCCTACCGGTGTTGCCGAGCTTCCACTCACCGCGATGGCTGTTCAGGCGTTCCGGGACCAGATGGCACTTGCGGGAAGCAGTGACTATCTTTTTCCTAGCGAGGAAAGCGCGACGGGCTATCAACGCTCCCTGCGGACAGTTTGGCGTTTGACGTTGAGAGAGCGAAGGTTCCTTACTTTCGGCTCTACGATCTTCGTTCAACGTATGCAACGCGGCTGAGCGCCGGGGGCGTCGCGGACGAGTGGGTCACGCAACTGCTTCGTCAGAGCGACTCGAAGGTATTCAAGAAGTATTCGCAAATGAAGTTGCGAATGCAAAGAGAAGCACTAGAGAAAATGAACCGCCAAGCAAATGAAATGACCGTGGAGGTCACAACCGCTGTGCAGGAGTCCGGGAGTTTGTGCACAGTTCCTGCACAGTTTTGACACTTTTTGTTACAATATGACGGTAAAGGGACACTTTCAGGACGGTCATTGAAACCGGAAATCGTTTAGAATCAACAGAGCGCCCGT
Organism: Acidobacteriota bacterium; assembly: GCA_003222835.1. The sequence goes on from QHXE01000825.1 coordinate 2,079, forward strand.
AGCTCAGTTGGATAGAGCGTCTGCCTTCTAAGTCGACGCAAATTCAATCT
>QHXE01000922.1 GCA_003222835.1 Acidobacteriota bacterium
GTCGCTGGTTCGAATCCAGTCGTCCCGACCAACTAAAAAGGCTTTCCGTTGTTTCCAGCGGAAGGCCTTTTTCAACCTACGGGGCCTCGCAGATGGCATTAGAGATGCGATCTTCTCGGCTGGACTTTAGGAGGCGCAGATTTGTTTGATTTGCCGGCCGCGTTATTGTTTGCCGTGTTGGTGGATGCGCTGGCGCCGATCTTTGTAGTCCTTGTGGTTTAGCCCTGCTTAGAAAATTGATCCCGTCTTGAACTGCGTTCCAGCCTTCTTGAGTGGTCAAGGCCGGCTGCCCATTTGGCTGATAATCCTTGCCCTTTAAAAAAGGTTTCAAAGACTGGAGATACTTAGCATAGACATCTGGATGAGCGCGCGCTTGATTGATTTCATCGAGGAGATCTTGCTCCGTCTGCGACAGCCCGTCTTCGCCTGCGCTTTTTCCTTGAGATTGAGTCTTCGAGGAGATGAACGAAACCAGCAAAACGACCGAAAAGCATAGCGAAGCGAGTCCAAACAATCTAACTTTCACTGGGGGGAATTCCTTTCATTGCCAAAAACTTAATGATGCAGCAGTCATTAGCGAACTTGTTGAAATGCGGCTCGGGAATCGGCGTAAGCTAGGCCAAAGCACAGCCTCCTGTCAATTGAATAGTGGACACCTTGGGTAGAAGCGGTTAGCATCTGAGATAGCGGCGTCCCCCCCGATTCCAGAGCGTCGACAGTTTTCATGGCAATTCGGCGTCCACCAGACGATTTCATCCCTCCAGTGGTTCGGGGCGGTCGCATCCCGCCGCCGCGTGTGGTTCGTTACGTCGAAGACCAGCCCCCAGGTTTTCTCCGGGGTCTCCTGAGATTTCTTCTGCGGCCGTACATTGTCATTCCGGCCGTTCTCATCACCGCAGTCATCATCGGCGTCTTCGTTTATTACTGGGTCATTTTCTCGGCGCGCATCGACAATCTTCTGAAAGGCGAAGTGTTTACGCGTTCGGCCGGTATTTACGCCGCACCGAAGCAGATTCGTGCCGGCCAGAATATTTCCGAAGACGATCTGGTGGCGTATTTGAAACGCGCCGGGTACGTCGAGCGCGGTCAACAGGCAGAAAGCGCCCGCGGCCGTTATGCCCTCGCCGGATCGACCATCGATATCGATCCCGGTTCGGATACGATTGTCGACAATGCGAGGCCCTTCGAATCGCTGCGAGTCCAATTCGCGCACGCAGGAAATTCGATTGCCTCGATTGCGGATAAAGACAACGGCGCGCGGCTCGATAAAGCGCAACTCGAGCCCGAGTTGATCAGTTCAGTCACCGGCCGTGAACGTGCCAAGCGCAGAGTCATCGGCTTCAACGATTTGACTCCCGATCTCATCAAGGCAATCACGGTCACTGAGGATCGTTCATTTTTCGAGCATCACGGAGTGAACATACGTGGAATCATTCGCGCGCTACTGCGGCGATACGATAGCGATCCTAACTCTCCTTTAGCGCGACAAGGCGGATCGAGCATCACCCAACAACTGGTGAAGAACCTGCTCTTGTCGCCGGAATACAGCCTCAAACGCAAAATTTCCGAAGCGTATATGTCAGTGATTTTGGAAACGCGACTTTCAAAGCAGGAAATTTTCGCGCTCTATTGCAATCAGGTTTATCTGGGCCAACAGTCCGGTTTTTCGATCAATGGGTTTGGCGAGGCGGCCAGTGCGTACTTCAGCAAAGACGTTACGAACCTAACGCTTCCCGAGTCGGCCTTTCTCGCCGGATTGATTCGCAGTCCGAATCGTTACAATCCATTTCACGATCTCGAAACAGCGCGAGCCCGACGCAATCAGGTGCTGGAATCAATGGCCGAGACCGGCGCGCTTACCCAGGATCAGGCAAAGCAAGCGGAAGCTATTGATTTAAAGTTAGCCCCAGTGAAGGGTCGCATAGATCTTTCTGATGCGCCTTATTTCGCCGACTTTGTGCAAAACCAGCTCGGCGATTTGATTAGCGGACAAGGCGCGGATCACCTACGCATCTATACTTCGGTCGATATGGACCTTCAGCGCGCGGCATACGCGGCTGTGACGAAACAATTGACGGCGCTCGATAAAATCGAATCGAAACGAGTTGAGCCCGGCACTGTACAAGCCGCGCTGATTGCCTTGAATGCGCATACCGGCGAAATCGTGGCGATGGTTGGCGGCCGCGATTATGCCAAGAGTCAATTGAATCGCGCTGAAGCTTTGCGGCAACCAGGTTCCGTTTTCAAGCCGTTTGTTTACGCGACGGCGCTGAACACGGCTTACGATCCCGTTCCGCGTGTGATCACCCCCGCTACAATTTACAAAGACGAGCCGAAAACTTTCACCTATGACAATCAGCAGTATTCGCCCGGGAATATGGGTGACAAATATTCGATGCAGCCGGTCACGCTGCGCGACGCGATGGTGCACAGTCTCAACGTTGTGACAGTCGACGTTGCGATGGAAGTAACCATCGGACGTGTGATGAATCTCGCGGCGAAGGCCGGCCTGCCACGGGTGGCGCATGCTTATCCGGCGATGGCCCTGGGCACCTCGGAAGCGACCCCGCTGCAAATGGCCTCCGCTTACACGGCGTTTGCCGCCAACGGAACGCGCGCCACGCCAATCTCCATCGATCGCATCACTACCGGAAAGGGAACAACCATCGCGCAACCGACGGCGCAGAAGAACGAAGTGCTGCGTCCCGAGATTGCATACGTCATGAGTTCGTTTATGAAAGACGTGGTCAACCGCGGTACGGGTGCTCCGATTCGCGCCCGCGGATTTAAATTCAACGTCGCGGGAAAGACGGGAACATCCCGCGACGGTTGGTTCGCCGGCTTCACGCCTAACCTGGTGTGCGTGGTTTGGGTTGGTTTTGATGATGGATCGCAGTTGGGCTTGACTGGCGCCGCGTCTGCCCTTCCAATCTGGGCCGATTTTATGAGCGCCGCGCTCACGACTCATCCGGAATGGACCGGCGATTGGCAGATGCCGGAAGG
>QHXE01000923.1 GCA_003222835.1 Acidobacteriota bacterium
AACCTTAATTGCTAGACTCCGCTCCCTATGGTCACGGCTCAGAAAGCGGTTCCGAGCCGGTAGAGTAGGAGAGAGGGCGACGCGATGAGCGCGACCCACTCTCCCCTCGTCGAACCGGAGATGCAGATTTCCCGCGTCCGGCTCTCCTGAAAACTCTCGCCTCAGGCATGCGCAAGTTCCGAGAGACGGCGTAGCCCCAACCGCGCCAAATGCCGCAACCAAGACTCTCCTTGCGGAAGCTGGTACGGCCGCTGACTGCGGCGTTGCAAATGCTGGATCAGACGGCTCTGAACATGGCGCTCGATCTCACAGTAGGCGCTCATGGGGTACCCGATGGAAAAGTAGTTCGCCCATCCTTTCAGGTGCCGATTCAGCTCCCCAATCAGCACCGGAATCGGCTTAAAGCACTGATGACTATTGGTCATTTCGTGCAGCTTTTCCCGCTCCCGTTGGACCGCCTTTTTCGACGGAAACATATTTAGGTATTGCCGGTCGCGGCCCTTCCGGTCGCGATCATACCGAAACGTGTATCCCAGAAAGTTCAGACTCGCCCCTTGCTCCCGCAAGTCCACCACTCGCGTCTTGTCCCGGTTGATCTCCAACTGGAACTTTCCTTCCAGTCGCGATTCAATAAACTCGATGGTCTCCGGCCCCAACTGTTTCGCCAGCGCCACAAAGTCATCGGCGTAACGCACCAGCTTGACATCGGCCCTTCGAGCCGGTCCTTCCGGACCGTAAAACAAAGCGTCGAACCAGTGCAAATACAGGTTCGCCAGCAGCGGCGAGGCTACCCCGCCCTGTGGTGTCCCCTTCTTTGGCCGGCTCCATTTACTGCCTCCGCCCTGCTCCTCACTCTGCTCCACCACCGGCGCCTCCAGCCACATCCGGATCAACTTCAGAACCGACCGGTCCACGATCCGAGCGCGTAAGCACGCCAGCAGTTGGGAGTGCGGAATCGAATCAAAATAGCCCTTCAGGTCCGCGTCGTACACCGCTTGATACCCGGCCTGCAAATGACCGCGTATCTCCTCCAGAGCCTGGTGCGCTGATCGCCCCGGCCGGAACCCATACGAGCAATCCAGGAAATCTGCCTCGAAAATCGGCTCCAAGATCAACAGGGTCGCCATTTGTACTACCCGGTCGCGCACCGTTGGTATTCCCAACGGCCTCAGCTTTCCATTCTCCTTCTCAATGTAGACGCGTTGCACCGCCCGTGGCTGGTAGGTCTTCGTCCGCAGCGATTCCCGAATCCCTTCCAGCAATCCGGCTACGCCTTGGTCTGACTCCACAATCTGTTCGATCGTGACGCCATCCACCCCGGGCGCTCCTTGGTTCCGTCGCACCCGTTCCCAGGCCACTTCCAACACATCCATCCGATAGATCCGGTCGTACAACACGTAAAACCGGAACCTCGGTTCCTGCTTGGCCTTTTGGCCTAGCTTCTGTCTCAGTTGAGAAACTTTCTCCGGCAGTCTGGGCTCCTGCACCGTTTCCGGCTTCGCCTTTCCCGCGGCTACCCGAGTCTCCGTAGTGGGATTTTCATCCAAGCGGTTTTCTCCTCCTCTTACAGATTCATGCTTTCAGTAAGGCCCCTTCACTCCACGGGCGTTACCCCGCTTCCTCGCTACTATGGGCCTCTCCGATTCCCTACAGAGCCGCTTCGCCGGTTATGTCTTCCCGCCGCGCGTTGGTCGCTTTCGCTCCCTCCCTGCAGGGCCTCCCAGGCTCCTCGACTGATCTTTCCACGCGCGCTGTCCCCAACCACCCCGGAAGGTCCAATGGCTGCTTGTGCCTGTTGCTTCGCCACCGGTCTGGTCTGGCTTCATCCTAGTCGGCGGACTGGCCACCTTCGTATTCCTATCGAGGCCGAATCGGGTTCACTTGCGTTACGGCTCGCGTGTTCACCTCCCGAGTTCTCGCCAACTCCATTGCTGGAGCTCACGCTCGTTTGGCTACATGCTGAACAGGCAATTTACATGGTGAACTCCTTTCAGTTCACAAGATCAGCCAGGCTTACCTGGCATACCGACCATAGGGAGCGGTATGACGCAAACTTTGCAATTTGGTACTAGCGCTTCACTTTTCATTGCTGCGCTCACGCTGCTGGCGTAAGCGCGATGACCGGAAAAACTGGTTATGAAACGACGGAGCGGTCAACTTGCGGAATAATCTATTGGCTAACTCTTGGCGACGCGCTGCCGCCGTATTCTCCTGCTCAC
>QHXE01000603.1 GCA_003222835.1 Acidobacteriota bacterium
GATTTGAAAATCCAAGTTAAGTCTGATATTCGCGGACATAGGCTACTTGAATATCTGTGAGGAGCCTGGAAAATGGACAGAACCCTGCTCGCGAAAGAACTGAAAGCTGTCGGTGTCAGCCTCAACGGTTGGATGCCTGTCTTGCACTGTGACGCGTGCAGGAGTCAATGGGAACCATTCCATGCGGCGGTTGGATCTTCGGCGCCGACGGCGAGGCTCGACTATTGGAAGTGCCCAAACAATTGCAACGCGGACCTGCAGATGAGCCGGACGATCGAAACAGCTCTGCCAAGATACGTCGTGATTAACGATATTCCGGGAATGCTTTTCGGCGATGAAGACTTGCGGGAGTTTGAGTTTTATGCGTACTCAATGGACGCCACTCAAGTGCCGAATAAAGAGACCGGAAAGCCGAATAGGTAACGTCATCTGATGACGATACCCTCAATAAGAAACTAGACAGAGATTCCGTTGATGGACGAGCAGGGCAGCTTACGGCGATTCAGCGTTGAGGCGCGATCCACGGACATCTTTGGGCGGGTCCTGTGCTCCGCCCGCGATCAGCATTTTGTGGTCGATGGACCAGTGCAGAATGGCTGTCCGGGCGAGGCGGTCACGCCGCCTGAAATATTCCTGGCCGGCGTGGCTACGTGTGGCGTGGAACTCCTGCAAGTGATTGCACGCGACGAATCGATTCCGCTACGATCCGTCAGCGCGCAAATCGAAGGCTGGATCGATCGCGAGCATCCGGTGCGCACCGACGTGATGGTTTTCAACGGCGCTCGGCTCAAGTTGTGGTTGGACGGCGTCACGCGAGAGCAGGCGGACGGTCTGGTTCAGAAGTTCAAGTCGCGTTGACCGCTCTACGGCACGCTTGCAGTTGCAAGCCCGGACGTTGAAGTAAGCTATGAAGTAAAGCAGGAATAGGAACGGAAGCGGCTCAGTTCAACTCAACGGTTTCAATCAACTCAGATTGGAACGTCACGCTATCGTAGATGTCGCGCATGCTCAGTGCGCAGTTGATCGATTCCAACATCAACGATTCGTCAAGATCAGTAATATCGCGCCGCTGCCACGCGCCATGTTCCAGCCGCGTGTAGTGGGTTACGCGCGCTTCATCCTGCGCAATCACGAGATATTCACGCAACGTCGGGATTGACTGATAGACGGTAAACTTAGGGCCGTGGTCAAGCATGGCCGTGCTTGGAGACAGCACTTCGACGATAACTACTGGATTAACGAGGGCGTCCATCCCGTCAACGGTTTTAAATTGCAATTCGCCGCACGCCACGCTGACATCAGCATAGCGATAAGGAGGCAAGGCCGGCGAGAAAATAGGCAGTTCTGGCGTTAGAGCGCGGCATGGTCCACCACGCAAGCCGATTACGAAGGCGCTATGCACATTACTGGAGATGATCGAATGCCAGCGCGAGCCGCCGCTCATGCAATAGATATCGCCATTCCAGTATTCGTACCGCGCATCGCCGACATGTTCCAGCGCAAAATACTCTTCCAGGGAAAAGTAATGTCGCGATAGGTCTTTGGGGTTTATCGCCATTGCTCGGTCGCGTTTAGCTTATGCCCGCGCCACGTCTGAAATCAAATCAACGTGAATCTGGTTCCGGTCGCTACCGCTCGCGGTTCTGAAACGCGACGGATGATATGATATCGCTCGGTCGGTGCGCATGTATCTTGAACAGCAATCTTCCCATCGGCATCTTCGACAGCGGCGTAGGTGGACTCACAGTCTATCGTGCGCTGCATGAACACTTGCCGAACGAGCGCTTCGTTTATCTGGGCGACACTGCGCGCGTGCCTTATGGAACGAAATCGCTGGCTACAGTCGAGAGGTACGCGGTCGAGAATGCTCAGTTTCTGGCCGCGCGCGGGATCAAGTTGCTGGTCGTTGCTTGCAATACTGCTTCAGCACTCGCGCTGCCGGCGATTCGGCAAGCACTGAAGATTGATGTTGTTGGCGTGATTGGGCCAGGGGCGCGGGCGGCGGTTGCTGCGACAACGGGCGAAGAGCGGACGAGACGTCCGCGTACCCAGCGACGGATCGGAGTTATCGCCACCGAATCGACCGTACAAAGCGGCGCTTACACGAAAGCAATTCATAAAACTGATTCGAAAGTAATCGTGATAGAGCGTGCCTGTCCGTTGCTGGTGCCATTAGCGGAGGAAGGTTGGGCGAATAATGAGGTCGCGCGAACGATAGCCGAGACTTATTTGAAGGACTTGCAGTCGCGCATCGATACACTGGTTCTCGGTTGTACTCACTATCCAATTCTGCGAGGCACTATTCAGGAAACGATAGGTGGAGATGTTCGCTTGATCGATTCTGGCGAAGCCGCGGCGGTCGAAGTGAAATCGTTGCTGACAGAGAAAGGTCTGGCGCGAACAACTCCGGGAACTGGTGCGCTCGAGCGTCAACTGTGCGATGATTTGGACCACTTTTATGTGACTGACGCAGCAGAGCGTTTTGCGCGCGTCGCGGAAAGATTTTTGGGAAGCAAACCTTCGCGCTTGGAGGCAGTTGAAGTTTGGGGAGACGATCGGCTTCGCCGTTGACCACCGCACGTTGGTATGGATGAGAAACGAAGTCTGCTGCGACATTTTTTAGCTGCCTTGGCGTACCGGACGCAGAAAGCGTTACGCGATGCGCCGGCGGAGTTCGAGTACTTTCAAGCAGACGGCGGAGTACGCACTCCAAAGGAGTTAGTGCGTCATATGACGAGTGTGCTTGGCTATGCGCGCACCTTCTTCATCGGCGGGCAGTACAGGCCCGAAGCGTTACCATCGTTGCCCGCGGAGGTTGTTCGGTTTCACGAGATGTTGGAAGATTTGAACATGCATATCGAAGCCGGCGATCCTTTTCTGCAAGGGACGTCCGCGGAACGCCTGCTTCAGGGCCCGCTGTCGGATGCGATGACGCATGCCGGTCAACTCGCAATGTTGAGGCGGCTCGCGGGAACACCTGTGCCGCCAGAGAATTTCATCGTTGCCGACATTGCACCCGATCGATTGGGAGTGAATCAGCCGGCGCCGGTTAGTCCGGACGAAGAATGGCCTGAAGCGCCAGCAGATTGGTCGGCAAACAAATGACCCTCGCACGCACAGATAATCGCGCGCCTGATGAGCTGCGCCCGGTACGCATCACACCTGGTTTTCTCGCCAACGCGGAAGGTTCGGCGCTGATCGAGATGGGCGCAACGCGCGTAGTCTGTGCCGCTTCGGTGGAAGATCGTTTGCCGCCGCACCTGCGTGGCCAGCGAACCGAAGGTTGGGTGACGGCTGAATATGGAATGCTGCCGCGCTCGACTCACACGCGGAGTCCAAGAGAAATTGGCCGCGGCGGGCCATCGGGGCGTACGCATGAGATTCAGCGTCTGATAGGCCGCAGCTTGCGGGCGATTTCAAATCGCAGCGTCCTGGGCGAGCGCACGATCACGCTCGATTGCGATGTGTTGCAAGCAGACGGCGGCACGCGCACCGCGGCAATCACCGGTGCGTACGTCGCGTTCGCCATTGCCTGCGCGCGACTGTTGAAAGAAAAGCGGATCAAGAAATCACCCGTCATCGGCGAAGTTGCCGCCGTTAGTGTGGGCATCGTTGACGGCACGCCTTTGCTCGATCTGAAATACGACGAAGACTCGCGCGCCGAAGTGGACATGAATGTGGTATGCACCGGCGACGGACGATTCATTGAAGTGCAGGGCACGGCTGAAGGGTCGCCGTTCACGCGCGAACAATTGGACGTTCTGCTGGAGTTGGGAAAGAAAGGCATCGCGCAGTTGGTATTGCTCCAGCGGGAGGCAATTGAGCGGGCGCAAAGGTGATCGACCGTCGCAGTCATGCGCTGGCTGAGAGAAACTTGGTTTATGCTAAAATTTGGGTATTGCGAGCTAGGATGAACAAGAATGGAAAACGCCACAATCATTAAAGAGCGGTTCACTTCCGCTGATTTGGAGCAGATGCCAAACGGCTTCGACCGCTACGAAATCATTGCAGGAGAACTATACGTGTCCAGACAACCAAAAGCTGAACACCAATATACGTGTAATCGCTTGGGCTCCCTTCTTGATCAGTGGAGCGAGCAGACCGGCTTGGGCGTAGTGCTGCCTGCGCCGGGACTAGTGTTTGCCGAAGATGACGATGTGGCGCCTGATGTTATCTGGATCACGCGTGGCCGCTACGAAGAATCCCTTGATGAAGCTGGTCATCTCCGCAGCGCGCCTGAACTAGTCATTGAAGTGCTTTCGCCGGGCCGGGCCAATGAATTCCGCGATCGCGAAGCGAAGCTCGATCTCTACTCGCGGAGAGGCGTCGAGGAGTATTGGATCGTAAGCTTCATGCAAAGGTTTGTCGAAGTTTATCGTCGCGAGGGCGGCGTCTTGCGGCTTGTTAGTACATTGCGCGACTCAAATACGCTTGAGTCGCCGCTGCTGCCTGGTTTCTCTTGCCAGGTTAGCGGCCTTTTCTTTCACTGATTGCCTGCTAGCTTTTCGAAAGCCAGGGAAGACCAGCGTCATAATTTGGACAACAGCGCTTCTTCGCCAAGCATCTGAGCAACGTTGAAAAAGGCTCATGTTTTGGAGTACCGCCTTTGAGGCGGGATAGCTTTTGAGGTCACAATCTCCGCCTGAAGGCGGTTACTCCGAGCGGCCAAACAATAAGGAGTTCGACCGTGAGATCATTAATTGTTTTTTTGGGATTTTTCCTGGTAGCGGCGTTTGGTTCATCCGCGTCCAACGTGCATATTCGTGCGCAGGAACACAGTTATACCAGCGCGAAGGTCAATTATGTCGTCGATTTTCCTTCCCCCACATGGCATTTGATTGGCGAGCCCGACGATATTCACCAGCACGCGGAGTTCGTCTACGGCGACCGGACTGAAGGCTATCTCCGTATTCGCAAGGAAGCTTTGGAAGAGGGCGTCTCCGTGGATGACTTCGCACGCCGCGATCAGAATCCTCGCTTCCTGCCGGGCTACGTTGATGGGAAGAGTGAGAAGTTTACTGGCCGCCTAAACGGCGTGACCGCTTCGTATGAATACACACAGGCCGGGAAGCCAATGGCTGGTCGTACCTATTATCTAAAGGCCGATAACCGCACCATCTACGCCTTGCGCTTTACCGGCATGCGCGACAAACTCGCGCGCATTCGTAACCAGACCGATCTAATTGCCCGCAGTTTCAAATTGAAATAACTTTTTCACCGTAACCTTTCGTCTTGATCCGGTAATAACCAATAGAACTCCCCAGACCGCGAATAGCATTCTGATTTGAACGGGCGGATCCACTGCCCGAACGACGGAGCAACGGTCTGTGTCGGCCGCGAAATTGGCGCAATAGACTTTCTGATCATTCACGCAACTCGTCTCCCCTTCCGAAGTTCACGCCTGCCAAAGAACCAGGAGGAGTCATGAGAAGATGCAAAGTGTGTGGGGAACAGTTTGAAACCCTGTTTAGTTTTTGTCCGATTGATGGAACGCGATTCGGATATTCAGAAGCACTGCATTCGGAATTCACGCTTACGATGGTCAGCGAGGTTGGATTGATCCATCGCTTAGTGGTCGAACTGAATTTTCTTATCGAAGAAGTCAAGCAAGCCTGGCTGTCTTTCAGAGATCGTCCGGTAGCCTTTACGACAAACCAACTAGGTCAACTGAGGAAATGGCTGTCGCAGATACTTGGTCGGCAACATGTCTTATCAGGATTGTTGACGGCAATTCTCTTGGTCTCGTCAATAATTCTAAGCGTGCTTCTTCTGGAAAATCGCCCGCCAAGATCAATTAGAGAGACAGGCGCCGATGAGATTGCGGACACGGTGACAATCGATTTTCAGGATGCGCCCAAGCCGTCTTCCGATTCCGGCATGGGCGCCGGTAAAAGGGGCCGAGTCGGCTTTGAAAGAGGCAGTGGAGAAGGTTCACGTCCCGTGCCGGCGCGTGCGAAAGGTGGCGGCGGCGGTGGCCTGCACGATCAGACTTCGGCTTCGCAAGGTCGTCTGCCTCAACCGTCCGTAATTCCGGCTCCAATCCCAGTAGTCTTCGCTCGAATGCCGCCGGCGCTTCCGGCGGCGGGCCTCGATATCGATCCTGCGTTATGGCGGAATCTCAACTATGCTTCCTATGGTGATCCGCGAACACAATCTACAACTGCCTCGAATGGTCCAGGCGATGGCGGAGGAGTCGGCAACGGTAACGGAACAGGAATCGGGGAGGGCGACGGGCCCGGATTCGGACGCGGGAAAAATGGCAACATCGGCGGAGGTGAGAAGAGTCTCGGTGGTGGTGAAAAAGGAGGCGCTCAAGGCAACTATCCGAATGCACCAGATCGCGTTTACAGCCCACCAGAGGTAACAACCCGCGCTCGCGTGCTTTCCAAACCTGAGCCTCAATACACTGAAGAAGCTCGAAGAAATCAGATCACCGGGACGGTAATTCTTCGCGTCGTGTTTTCGCGGTCTGGCGAAGTCACCAGCATCCGAGCAATTCAGACTCTTTCTGACGGTTTAACGGAAAAAGCAATCGCGGCCGCGCGGCGGATTCGATTCGTGCCGGCGACCAGAAACGGTCAAACGGTCTCGATGTACATGCAGTTGGAGTACAACTTCAATTTGTATTGAGGCATCAATGTAGATGAAACTTGCAAGGTCTCCCCTCTTTTCACGTTCTATCCGCGGATTAAACGGGAACCAGAG